>CAZLOC010000055.1:0-14309 GCA_964560935.1 uncultured Anaerolineaceae bacterium
ATACAGGCCGATCTTGAAGAAATACTTGGCGTTCCCGTTGACGTCCTGACTCCGGACGATATCCCGAACAAATCCCGGCTGCAGGTTCTTCGCGAGGCGCTTCCCATATGAATGCGGACCAGCGTGAATCTCGCCACAGGGATTACCTGGGTCATATGCTTGAAGCTCTGCGTCTGGCACGAAGCCACACGGCGACGCAGACGGAAGAGGACTTCCTGGGAGACAGGAAGACCCAGCAAGCCGTCATCCTGAACATTTTGATCATCGGAGAGGCCGCCACAAAACTTGCCAACGAATACCCCGAGTTCGTTACACAACACCCAGCGTTTCCATGGAAACAAAGACTCGGCATGCGCAATCATCGACGACGCCTGGAAGTGGGAAATGAACAGCACAGCAGTCTTACCAGTAAGAAAAATCGCTCAAACCCACGCTTAATTCCTGAGCAGACACTCACCAATATGCCAATCAAGTGTTTGTACTCATTTATGCCATCAGCGATTGATTGCTCCTCCTTAAGAACAGCAGGGTTGCCATGAGTCTGGGGGGGTCAATTCGTAGCGGCATAAAGTGGCTGTTAGCGGGAAACGTAGGTATACAGATCACACAATTCATTTTTGGAATCATCCTCGCACGACTGCTGGTCCCTGCGGACTTTGGATTAATTGTCACCATCCAGATTTTCACAGGCTTTGTTGGGCTGGTCAGTGGCGGGGGAATGGGACAAGCGCTGGTTCGCGCCAAAGAAGCCACCGAACATGACTTTAATGTCGTGTTTACAGCGCAACTCATCATTGGCGCATTCGTATACCTAGGATTCTTCTTCACTGCCCCACTTATAGCCGACGCATTTGGCAATCCGCTTTACACGGACCTCGTAAGGGTCTCGGCAATCAGTTTCCTGATCAGGCCATTCGTCAACACCCGCGCCAGTTGGCTGCATCGGGAAATGCGGTTCAAACAGGGCGCCATGATTGGCCTAACGTCCGGAATTCTCACGGGGCTGGCAAGCATCGCCATGGCCAACGGTGGGATGGGGGTTTGGAGTCTCACACTATCCGGCATCCTGGGCAGTTTGATTTCCCTGCTGATGCTCGATCGCGTCACGACGCGGCGGCCGTCCCTCATTTTCAGTATGGCTACAATACGCAAATTTGGTGCTTACGGGCTGAAGGTCTCACTGAATGATCTTGCCTCGTATTTCACCAAGCAAGTCAGCAACACCATCATCAGCCGGGTCTCAGGCCCATCATCAGTAGGCCTATTTAATAAGGGCGAAAGCCTTGCCTGGCTGCCTTTTTCCACCGTAAGCGCGTCTGTCTATGATGCAGTGTTCCGGGCAATGGCCAAGGTGCAAGACAATCCGGACCAAACCAAGTATCTGTTCTTCCGAATGATGTCGCTGATGACCTTGTACACGCTTCCGCTCTATGTTGGCCTCGCCTGGATGGCAGAACCATTCATGCTGTTCGTCTACGGTGAAAAATGGCTACCCGCCGCCGATCCTTTGCGAATAGTCTCCCTGGCAGGTTTATTCATCTGTATTGGCCACCCTTGTGGGGCGGTGTTGGCCGCTCAGAACCGCCTGGGTAGAGAAGTATGGGTGCATATTTCCCAGGGGGTCATCGTAGCTATAGGTTGTTATTTTGGTCTTAAGGCATGGGGCGTCGCAGGTGCGGCACTGGGTGTATTTTTGGGCATAGCGTATTCCACACCCGTGATGTACTACCTCGCCACGCGCTGTTTTCCTGCGAGCCTTGCCGACTTGGGCCGCGCACTGGCACCAGGCCTCAAGCTCAACGCTCTGCTGCTTGTGGCTTTGGCCATTCTCCACAGCCTGCTTCCTGCCGGAATGCGTGAAAATCACCCTGCCCTCTACATCATCGCTGCAGGCGGTGGCGCGGGCTTGATATATGCCGCTGCATTTCTCTTCTTTCCCAGTGCATCGCTGCTAGTCGAAGCACAACGGTGGCGCAAGCTACTTCGTCTGGCGCAATAGGTCTCATGCCAGTACAAATTGATCTCAGCCAATTCCTCGATGCGGCAGATGGCACCGAATCTGTCGGCATGCAGGATGTTCTGCGCTCACGCTGGAATGAAAATGGCATTGAAAGAATACGGGATGACTTTTCAAGTGTTGGTGCCCGCTGTTTGTTCATCCGTGCCACGCAACCTGATAACACATCAATTCAAGTCACACTAACCGGGGACTATCGCCTGCAATCATGTCCCTTAGGTGGCTGGTTGCTGCTGTCGCATGACAGCGAAGCCATCTATTGGATACCCCGGCTACCCAGCCTACGCACACTGGATGAACACGAACGCATCATGACCGAAACAGCGGTCAGTTTGCACGATCTTGACCTAACACCCCAAGCTGCCTCGGTCACATTTAAGTTTCCCGCAATGCAGTCATTCGACTGGGTCATCTGGCGCTTCACAGGAAATTCCGCAAACTGGCTTAGTGAGTTAGAAACAGCACTGACTCCAGAGCTGCAGGCATATTTTATTTATGCCTCCCACACCACCACTCAGTCACCCGCAGATCTCTACCTTCACTTGGTACATGGTCATATCTACGGAAACCATTGGGCATGGCCCAAAAAGCGCAAGATATGCGATGAACTGGATGCCTATGCACTTTATTTGATAATGGCGGGACTTGGCCGTTCAACGTGCAAAATCCTTCATACTCTGCTTCGAAAACAAGTCGTAGTGAGCGTCATCGACAGGCAAGAAATCGATGGTGGATTTCGCCACGGCGAATGGACGGATTTACACGAAACGCATAACCGGCTCGTCAATGGTGCCATTCACCTCTTAGCAGCTGAAGCGCAACTAAGTCGTGACCCGGCAGTAATGCACTCCCTGCGCGCGGCAGGGGATTACATTTCCCATCAGATTGATCGGACAAAATCGGGCGCATGGTTTCTGCATGATTCATTGGAATTATCAGAAGAAACCATCAGTCACTATCCCTTCAATACTGTCGCCAGCAACTGGCTTGGCAAGTCCCGCGCCAATTTATTGATCCTAAATACGCACATGGATTGCACCATCGCACTAGACCGATATCGGCAAGTGACTGGGGATAATCGCTACACCGAGTTGGTCGATTCGGCCCGAGCCGCCACCCGGGCTGCGCTGGAAGCTCGGCCAGCCGATTGGTTGTACCGTCCATTGATGCACCTCATCGGGCTCACCCTTTTACCTAAGAAGGAACAAGCAGCCCTCAATCTGCCGTTACGGATTCTGAAACGCCTGACCTGGAAATACCTCACACCAAATTGGCACAGAATTAAATCAATATATCCACGATTCATCATGCCTTGCGGCTTTGTCGATCGCAGTCTTGGCCAGGAGGGTTACTCCCATCGATACCAAAGCGT
The DNA here is from genome assembly GCA_964560935.1 of uncultured Anaerolineaceae bacterium. Lineage (GTDB taxonomy): Bacteria > Chloroflexota > Anaerolineae > Anaerolineales > Villigracilaceae > JAABUE01. Next base: position 3,390 of record CAZLOC010000055.1, read on the forward strand.
ACATGTGATGGATCTTGCACGATATAAGCGTTGCTTTCCCTCCGACAATGTTGATGAGGTCTTAAATGGGGCAATCCAGTTCACCGTTCAAAGCCACATCACGAAGTTTTGGAAAGAGAACCTGGATAGCCGTGACTCGTTGGGCTTCTGGGTTGAAGGTCTGCAGCAAATATGCGCAAGCCAGATGAATGAGGTCTGCATTGCCCGGTTGGCCGAGGCAGCTCTCGATATGTTAGATGCCGGCATTGGTCTTCCGCCCAGCGTGCTTGGCAGCAACGCAGAAATAGTTGAACCAAGCAAGCACATGCCCTGCCCCGCTCCAACTGACGACCGCTTACGCACCATCTGTCTCGCGCATCAGCTTAGCTGGGCTTGTGTTGTCCTAAATCCGTCAGAAGTAGAACTACCCCTGGATTTCTACGCCAACCTACCTAAAAACCTTGTTTGGCAAACGGCAACTATTAAGAACGTAAAGTCCATTCCATCCAGAGGGTGGGCATGGGCACACCACATCCCACCTTCGCCTAGTTGATCATCGTCCAAGTTGGATAAAAAATCTGCCGATTCAAACAAACGTGAATCCGTAAATGAGTAAGTCATTGACCAAGCTAATCGCCTTCCACCTGCCGCAATATCACCCCACCCCGGAAAACGATGAGTGGTGGGGCAAGGGTTTCACGGAGTGGACCAACACCGCGAAAGCCAAGCCGCTGTACCCCGGCCACTATCAGCCCCATATACCGGCCGATCTCGGTTTCTACGATCTGCGCCTGCCCGAGGCACGGCATGCTCAAGCAGAACTCGCCCGTGAATACGGCATCGAGGGATTCTGCTACTACCATTACTGGTTTGGCGGCCGCCGTATCCTGGAGCGGCCGGTTAACGAGATCCTCGCCAGCGGCGAACCGGATTTCCCTTTTTGTCTTTGCTGGGCCAATCACAGTTGGAGCAATATCTGGCAGGGTGTAGCAAACCGTACCCTCATCGAACAAACCTACCCGGGCATGGAAGATCACCGACAACATTTTGAATGGCTGCTGAACGCTTTCACCGATCCGCGATATATCAAAGTGGACGGGAAACCCATGTTCCTAATCTACAACCCGCCTGATATTCCGGATATCCAGCACGTCATGGATTACTGGCGCGAGCTTGCCCACCAGGCTGGTCTCAAAGGCTTGCAACTCGTTGGGGTCAACTACCGGCTCATCGCCATCGATCCCGCCAGCTACGGCCTCGACGCTGCCACATGGCAGCCAATGCCCGGCAAAAACGGCCACATCCCGTGGCGATATCCATGGCTGAAGCTGCGCATGCGGTTGACCCGCGACAAATACAAATTGACGGTGTTTGACTATGCGAAGGTCATGGATGGCCTGACGCGCCCGAGCCCTCCGCCCTATGTCGAGTACCCAACTGTGCTGCCCAACTGGGACAACACGCCACGCTCCGGACTGAATGGTCTGGTTCTGCACAACTCCACGCCGGAACTTTTTCAGACGGTCCTGCGGCGTGCTATCGATCTTGTTCAGCATTACGCACCCGCACAACACATCGTATTCATCAAGGCATGGAACGAATGGGCTGAAGGCAATTACCTTGAGCCCGACCAGCGTTTTGGGCATGGCTATCTGCAGGCGGTTAGCGACACCCTGCGAGAGAAAGTAGTCCGTGTGCGGGATTAACGGCATTTTCGCCTATGGACGCCAAGCACCTGCGGTTCAACCTGACGAGGTGAAAAGGACGCGCGATGCCATGACCGTCCGTGGACCGGATGGCGCGGGGCTATGGGTGACAGAAGATAGCCGGCTTGGACTGGGCCACCGGCGGCTTGCGATCATTGATCTGACTGAGGCCGGTGCGCAACCCATGCGCAGCACCGACGGCCGTTACGCCGTTACATTCAATGGCGAAATCTACAACTACGCGCAACTGCGAGCGGAGCTGGAGAAAGATGGCGCCATATTTCGATCCCACTCGGACACCGAGGTGCTATTGCATCTATACAGACGCGACGGCATAGCCATGGTGGAAAAGCTCCGTGGCATGTTTGCCTTCGCGCTGTGGGATGCTCGGACGCGCACCCTTTTGCTTGCGCGGGATCCGCATGGGATCAAGCCGCTTTACTATGCCGACGATGGCAAAACATTCCGCTTTGCCTCACAGGTTTCTGCGCTTAAAGCGGGCGGGAATGTAAATCTAACTCCTGACCAAGGCGGAGCAGTTGGTTTTCTGCTGTGGGGCTCGGTGCCGGAACCGTTCACCCTCTACCAAGGCATCAGGCTGCTGCCAGCGGGAAGCACCCTGCTGGTCAGTGACGCCGGGGTATCCAGTCCTCGCCGATATTGGAGCCTGGCAGCCATCATGCAGCGTGCCACACTGCAAGCCGATGCGATCCCACGTGGCGAGGAACGTGATTATCTACGCAGCCACCTGCTGGACAGCGTGAAATTACACCTACTGGCTGATGTCCCCGTGGGCGCTTTCCTTTCTGCCGGCCTGGATTCGTCGACGCTGGTCGGACTGGCGCGCGAGGCTGCTGCCACACCTCTACAGACCCTGACCCTCAGTTTCGATGAGTTTGTTGGAAAGGGAACGGACGAATGCCCTCTAGCCGAGGACGTCGCCCAAACCCTCGATGTACGCCATCAATGCATACGGTTGGCGAGCGGCGAGCTGGACCATGAACTGGATCTGTTTTTTGCAGCCATGGACCAGCCAACCATCGACGGCATCAACACCTGGCTAATCAGTCGCGCCGCAGTGCAGGCCGGGCTCAAAGTTGCGCTCTCCGGGCTGGGTGGGGACGAGTTGCTGGGTGGCTATGCTAGTTTCAAGGAAGTGCCTGCCATCATGGCCCAAGCGCGGCACTCGCCGTGGCGCAATGTCGGGTCGGCATACCGGCTCATCCACAGTCACATCGGCACCTGGCTCAAATGGCCGCCCAATGAGGCTGGCATCCCGCAATATGGACACACCCCCCCGGGGGCCTACCAATTGTCGAAGGGGGCGTTCATGCCTTGGGAGCTCCCAGCGGTACTCGCCCCCGACGTGCTGCGGCTAGGCATGAATGCATTGGCTGCAGAGGATGCTGCCCACGCGGAAGAAATCGGCGCCCTCAATCCCTTTCAGCAAGTCGCCTATCTGGAATCAGTGCGTTATATGCGCAACCAGTTGCTACGCGATACGGATTGGGTAAGCATGGCCCACTCGCTCGAAATTCGGGTACCGCTGGTTGACAGCGCGCTCACCGAGGCCTTGATTGGTCTTGCGTCAACGGGACGGTTAGGCGGAGGCAAGGCCATGCTTCCGCAGACCCTCGCCAGGCCGTTGCCGAAAAACGTACTGAACCGCCCCAAAACAGGCTTTACCGTGCCAACCTGGCGTTGGCTGCGCCACCGAACAGATCTGTCCGCCTGGAAACAGGTGCCAATTTTGAGGCAACCCCACTTCCAGGACAACCGCAGGTGGGCATACACCTTGCTACATCGCATGCCCGAGATGCGTAACTTCCTGAAATAATCGAACCATGAGCGAACAGCAGGTCGACAATCTAATCAGCGTCATCATGCCCTGCTACAACGCCGCCAGGTATGTCGAGGAAGCGGTAGCGGGTGTCTTGACCCAAACCTACCCGAATGTCGAATTGATTGTCATCGATGACGGCTCGAACGATAGCAGTGTAGAGATACTCAAGCGCCTGCGTGAACAGTTTTACCCCCGCATGATGCTTCTTTTTCAAGACCGCAAGGGGCCTTACCCTGCTCGCAATCTCGGATTACACCATGCACATGGCAAATACGTGGCGTTCCTGGACGCCGACGACTACTGGGCGAAGGACACACTCGAAAAACTAGTTTCCGCACTTGATAAAGGTCAAGCCGACATTGCTTATTGCGGATGGCAGAACGTGGGCGAAGGAGCACCAGGAGGTGATCCCTACGTTCCCCCTGACTATTTAACAGTGGACACGGCCGCCGAATTTCTGCGCACCTGCCCTTGGCCAATTCACGCCGCTCTTGTGCGGCGTGAATCCGTTGATGCCGTTGGCGGGTTTTCGGAACGATGCTTTTCTTCCATGGACTACGATTTTTGGTTGCGGCTTTACGCCCAAACCCAGAAACTCGTTCGCGTACCCGAAGTCCTTTCGTTTTACCGCTGGCATGAGCAAGGGCAAATTTCCAAAACGCGCTGGAAACAGGTCCTCGATGCCTTGAGAGTACGGCGTGATTTCGTTACCAAACATCCCGAATGTATCGCTCACTTGTCACGTTCGAAAGTAATTGAGTTGTCCGACGGCTTTCTGCTGCGCGAGGCCTATCGAGCCTACTGGCAACGTAACTTGGTCGACGCACAGAAACTTTTCCGACAGGCACTAATACAGGGTGTCTGGAAAGCCCATGACTTAAAGTACCTACTGCCTGCTCTCTTGCCGCATAAGCTCTTTTCCCGCCTTGTCAAAGCAGTTGACCAGGCGAAGGAGAATCGTGCATGAACGCGGCCAAGGTGGATGGCGGTGCGGAACGCGTGCCGGTGCTGATGTATCACCGCATTGGAGATGCCCACAATGCCTGGGAAAGCAAGTACTGCGTCAGTCCCGATCGTTTCGCGGACCATATGCGCACGCTTGGCGAACGCGGCATGAATGCCTGCCCTATCGATGACTTTGTTGCTTGGATGACTGGTGAGCAGTCCCTTCCAAAAGGGAGCTTCCTGCTCACCTTCGACGATGGCTTTTTGGGTGTTTACGAACATGCTGCGCCGGTATTGCGTGAACTCCGCTGGCCAGCGGCAGTGTTCCTTGTATCTGCCCTGATCGGCGAACAGGACCATTGGTGCAAAACGCACAACCCCAGTGGCGAAACCTACCCACTAATGACTGCTGGCCAAATACGTGAGTTACGCGAACAAGGCTTCAGTTTTCATTCCCACACCCGCACTCACGCCAGTTTGCCGACACTCGATGATGCGACCTTGACTGACCAGTTGTCTGGCGCAAGGCAAGATCTTCAGGCACTGCTCGGCGAATCAGTAGACTACCTCGCCTACCCTTACGGTCACTACGATGATCGTGTGCTGAGGGCTGCACGAGAGGCTGGCTATCGGGCCGCATTCTCCGTCCAGCCAGGGTTCAACCGACGGAATATCGATCAGTTTCGTGTACGACGACTGGATGTGTTTGGCACTGATACCGCTCGAGCGCTTGTTCGAAAAATTGCGCTCGGTAGCAATGACGGCAGCCTTGGAAATTGGTTGCGTTATGGGGTCAACAGATTGATCGCAAAGCTAGGCATCGCTCGCAAGTAAACGGTGAAATGAGCAAACCATTTATAACCGTCGCGCTGTGTACCCACAATCATGCGGACCGGCTTGCGCGAACACTGGATAATCTCAAGCAACTCAAGGCTCCTACCCATCCTTGGGAATTTCTGGTCATCGACAATGCAAGCGGCGACGACACACCCAAACTGCTGAAGCAATCTTCGTGGCACCCTTACGGAGCCGAGGTACGAGTGGTGCGCGAGGAAAGGCTCGGGCTGTCCAACGCACGCAACCGAGCCCTTTCGGAAGCGAGGGGCGACTATCTCGTATTTATGGACGACGACGAAACTCCGGATCCGGCCTGGCTTACCGCCTATGAGGCAGCGATGCTTGCACATACCCCGGACGCGCTGGGCGGACGCATTGAAGTCTTCTTTGAGGATGGTGAACGACCCGCCTGGTTGCAGGATGAATTATTGGGTTTCCTCGGCAAGCTCGATCATGGCGAGGCGCGCTGGCTAACTGAAAAGGCCACCCCAATATTTGGCGGAAATTTTGCATTTAGCAGCAGCATATTCGCCCGGATTGGAAATTTCGATGCGCGCCTGGGCCGCCAGGGCGCGGCCAATATTGGAGGGGAAGACACCGAAATCTACCGCCGCTTGCTTGAGCGTGAGTGTCGGGTGCGCTGGGTTCCAGAGGCAATCATTCACCATCGCATTCAGACGCCCAAACTTCGACGCAGCTATTTTCTTGATTTGCACTACCGCCAAGGCCGCATGGAAGGGGCGCGCAAACGCAGTGGTGCCTCACGCATACCACCCGCTTATTTATTTCCTCAGGCAGCTCGAGCCTACATTCGTGCATTGAAAATGCGTCTGAGTAATGGCGCGAATCACTCGCTTCGTCTGGAGATGAATGCGGCGTATTTCACGGGCTATTTGCTGGGGTGGATTTTGGACGGCAGATAATTAGAACTTGCTCTCAGCTATTTATGCCCAAGACATTGCTCCCTTTATCAGAACGAAGTGGGTGATGTTATTATGCAAAAATAGTTCACAGTTGGAGTTCTCCCCGTATGCGTGTCTGGGGGAGATCCGTTTCATGAATCCTCCCGTCTTCGCCAAGCAGCAACATCCGGTCTTTGTCCTTGGAATTCTGCAACGTTCCGGGACGAACTATCTGAACAACCTGCTGCTCCTTCATCCCGACGTTCAGCCCCCCGGCATGGTTTGGGAAGACTTTCATCTTTCCCACGCAGACCATCTATGCGATTACGTCGAATCAACCCAGCGTCATTGGGACGATGACTGGTCAGAGGCTGTGAACAACACGATGGGGCACGGTGCCCTCCTCGCACACTTGGGCCAGGGTATCGTTCGCTTCATGGAAAACCAGTACTCGGCTTGCATCGAGACCGGAAAATTTCCACCTCCGGAACACGAACCTGTACGACTGGTGACCGCCACCCCCAGCGTGAGCAACCTTCATTTGTTCTTCGATCTCTTTCCACACGGCGCCCCCCTCATCATCGTGCGCGATGGCCGCGCTCTGGTTGAGTCTGGTGTACGCAGTTTCAACTGGGACTATGACGAGGCCAGCTACAACTGGGCAACAAACGCCCGAAAGATCCTGGAGTTCTGCCAAGCCCCGGAGCATCAAGGCAGATTCTTCCTAGTGAAATACAAGGATCTCTGTGCCCAGAATCGGCAAACGATGACACAGATGCTGAATTTCCTGGGACTGGATCCTTCGCGTTTCGACTTTGATGCAGCAGAAAATCTGGCAGTCATGGGTTCATCTGAGGTGGTAACCCGGGGAGGGGTCCTGCATTGGAAGGAAGTGAAGAAGCCCCGCGAATTCAATCCGCTCGCCCGGGCACGCAATTGGGGGCCCCAGCTCAAATGCCGCTTTGCCTGGATAGCCGGGAACGAGATGCGAGCCCTCGGATTCACCCTGGAAGACCTGCCCAGTCGACCCATCTGGAACGCCTTTATGGACCGCCTATATGGGCTCGAAATAAAAACAAAGCGTATCTGGCCGTCGGCCGCAACCCTAATAAATCGATGGAGAATGCACCTGTTGCACGCCCCGCAGCAGGACACACACGATGCACCATATGATTGAATTTCCTGGAATTTTAAAGCGATAAAGTCACAGGTCGCTCGAAAATTCAAGCAGGTGATCCAAGGTGTATATTGGAGCGTCATTGAGCGTATTCAGACTGTGCCTGGCTACTGGCGCAAGCACGTAACACTGCAGTCGCCTCAATGGTACAAGATGGTGCTTCTGAGATTGAAAGCCATAAACAGCGTGATCGAGGCGGATTCAGGTGCGGTTAAGCTGTCAAGCAAACGTGACCATGTAGAGGGGCATGCACGCCTTGCACCCGAGCACGGCGAACCATGATTCATATAATGCTCGCGACTTTTGGCCGGCACTCGACCATTTATTGACGTCATCAGGCTAAAGTCACTTGATGTAACCTCGTTGGCTAAACTTGCCTATTGGGCAATACCAGAAAAAGCACGAGCAGCATTTCGCTCGATTAAGAATAAGTTGGGTTCAGGCTTTGATTGACATGACCACTTCCACCCCCGCCGTTAGCTTCACAATCAACGTGTGCAATTCGGACGCGCCTTATCTGGAGCAAACTCTTCGGCACATGATGCGGGCTTTGAATTTTCCTTTCCAAGAAAGGCTTGTCACGTACGACGCGGGGCGCCAGGAAGGAAAGTATGCGGAACGCATCAAGGGCAGCCAAGACGAGATCGAGCGGATTCTCGGAAGGCTACTTGATGAGAAGCTGATCGATCGAGTTGATGTCGTGCCTTGGACAGACGAGGAGCAGAAGCGGATTCTCAGGAAGTATTTCGGCGACAAGCAAATCGACCTGAAGGATTTCTCGGGCGCGCCCATTTATCAATATTTGTATGCGCTTGACGCTTGCAGGGGGGATTTCATATTCCATGTGGATTCGGACATGCTGTTCTACCGGCAGGGGGAACGCTCATGGATACATGACGGCCTGGAGTTGTTGAATCGCGAACCCAAGGTTGTGGTTGTCACTCCGCAAGGTGGACCTCCTCAAGCCCGTAACTGGCTGGAGCGGCTTACGGGACTCTCGTTTGAACCGAAGGCCAAAACAGCTTGGCATCGCGCGACTTTTACCTCTACGCGCTATTTCCTGATGGACGTTGCCAAATTTTACGCCTGTCTACCGCTGGAACAGGCCAAGCCCGGCGAGCCTCTCGAAAACAGCCTAAGCCATACCTTTAATATCCGCGGATATGATCGGTGGTCCATGAACGGGTATACCCATTGGGCAATTCATCCCTGGAAACATGACGAGAACTACATCCGCTATCTGAATGATTTGATCTGGGCGGTTGAAAATGGAATTTATCCCTTCCGGCGCACCGGGTACCGATGGGATATGCGTACCGAGGGCAAATTGATCAACGAGTGGCTGAGGGCATTACAAATTCACGGCCGTGGTCTTGACTGACGCCGCCAACTTATTAGCGTGGAAATCCCCAGCGATCCTTTTGCATCGACATCAAGCTTAGAGAAAAATTTCTAACGGTGACCAACTGAATGATCAACCTCAAGCTTCTACGCTACCTCGCGCATCACCCCCTGAACCGACGAACCCGTTTTCGTTCCATACACAATATTCTGTTTTGGAATATCGCGACCAAACTTATGCCCGGATGTGAAATCATTGTTCCATTCGCGAACCATTCACGGCTTATCGTCACACCTGGCCGTTGGGGCAGTGAAGCAAATGCATTTTGTGGTCTGCATGAATTCGCGGACATGGGTTTCTTGATGCACCTTCTCAGGCCTGATGATCTATTTTGCGACGTGGGGGCAAATGTGGGCACCTATACCATTTTGGCGTCATCTGCCGTCGGTGCCAAAACTCTCGCCTTCGAGCCAATTGAAAGTTCGTTCATCGAATTGAAGAAGAATATTGACATTAATAGATTAGGGAGTTTGGTTGACGCACGCCAAATGGCCGTCGGAAAGGCGGCGGGGCGTCTAATGATGACACACAACAACGACACCATGAACCACGTGATTAGCGTGGAAAGTAGCGATACTGATAAGTTCGTTACAGTTGATACGTTGGATAGCATCCTCTCTGGGCATACACCTCTTCTCTTGAAGATAGACGTAGAAGGATGGGAGCATGAAGTTCTTCATGGAGGTATGGACACACTCCGCAACCCCAATTTAAAGGCTGTAATAATTGAATTAAACGGAAGTGGCGACCGTTACGGTTTTAGCGATGAAAGCACACACAGTTTTCTAATCAATCTAGGTTTTTCCCCTTACCAGTACCAACCATTTGATCGCCAGTTGACCGAATTGGGTGGAATGCACAATACGAGCGGCAATACCCTTTATATTCGCAATATAGAATTTGTGGAGCAGCGGTTACGTAATGCGCCACCTTTCTCTGTAAGGGATTTCGTAGTTTGAATGAAACTAACGGACAAATATTCCCCCACGCTTAGCCACATCTTGGCGGCAGTTCCACAAACGCATCAATTTTCAAGATCCATTTTTTGATGCCCGAAAATTCTCGCCTGGCGGTAATCATCTGCACCTACAACCGCAGTAAATCCCTCGTTGCGACGTTGGATTCACTTTACGCGTGCTGCCATGGTGAAGCAGAGCCGATTGACATTATTGTTGTTGCCAATAATTGCAGTGATGACACGCTGGCTCGCCTGGAACAATTCCAATCCAGCCACTCGCAATCACATTTGAAATTGGACTGGATCGAAGAGCCGAAGGCAGGCAAGTCTCATGCATTGAATGCTGCAATTGAACAGACCGCCCATGATATTCTTTGTTTTATTGACGATGACCAAAGAGTCGAGCGCGGTTTTCTGAGTAATCTGCTCAAGGGCATAGCGTCCCACCCACAAGACAGCATTTACTGCGGCCGCATATGGCCCGCATGGGATGGCAGTGAACCCTCATGGGTCCACGCGAAGGAGCCCTATGCGATTCCCATCCGCCCTTTTCCCGAGTTTGATCTTGGCGAGAAACCGGTTGTCATTGAACCGCATGAGCGTTATCCCAGCGGGGGAAACATCAGCGTCAGAAGGGAAGTTTTTGATCAGGTGGGGCTGTTTTCTGTAGAACTTGGGCCAACCGGCCACAATCTTGCCGGTGGCGAGGATCACGATTTCCTGAGGCGTGCAGCCGACAAGGGCTTTTCTTTCAGGTACCTGCCCGATGTTCGCCAGTTGCACGCCATCGATGCCGAGCGGATGAGCACACCCTACACGCTCAGGAAAAGCTACACCCGATCCCGTGCAAGTTTCGTCATTCGCGCGCACGAGCAGCAACCGCGGCTTTACATGTTTCGCAAGATACTCAGCCACTTCGGCAGCGCTGTTTTCACCCTTGACTCGGATCGCCGTTTCTTCTTCGTGGTCAGGCTTGCAGCAAGTTTGGGCGAGCTTGCTGGAGCATTTGATCTGTATCGCAATCAGACGCTTGCTTCCAACCGGAATTCGATCCCGCCTGACCGTGGCATGCTGTTGGTAAAAACGCTGGCTATATTAGCCGTATCCAGTCCCCTGGTGGCATGGTTTGCCGGTGGAGAGGGGCTCTGGATCGGATTCATGCCCGCACTCG
>CAZLOC010000056.1:0-13837 GCA_964560935.1 uncultured Anaerolineaceae bacterium
AGGAAACCTTTGTGGTCATCGCCACACAGCAACCTATGGCGGTGGATTTGAGGACACTCGCCGCTGTCCTGGAAATCGCCACCGAGCTGGAACGGATTGGGGATTATGCCAAGGGGATTGCCAAAATCACCATCAAGATGGGGACAGAACCCTTTGTCAAACCTCTGATCGATATTCCACGCATGGCCGAGAAAGCACGCAACATGCTGCACAGAGGGCTTCAGGCCTTCTTTGGACGGGATACCGAACTGGCCCGAGCGATTCCTATGGAAGATGATGAGATGGATGCCCTTTATGATCAGATCTTCCGGGAGCTGACCACCTACATCATTACCGACCCCAGGCTGGTCGAGCGGGCCAGCTACCTGATTTGGGTGGCCCACAACCTGGAACGGGCTGCTGACCGCGTGGTGAACATTTGCGAGCGGGTGATCTTCATGGTGACCGGTGAACTCGTGGAATTCGACGCCAAACTCTAGGATCTGAGCAGCGCCCAGTTCGATGAATATCCTCTATGTGAACCCTGCTAAGGAGTCTCTGATATCCTGGCAAATCACTTTCAGCAACAAATCATAGTAGTCCTTGTCTATCATCTCAATCGTCCATAAATGTCGGGAATAAGACTTCCCGTAGGTATCCTGAATGGCCCTGATGTTGTTGTTAGCATCACAATACTTGAAAATTGGCTGATTACGATTAGCAAATGAAACCCGTAGAACAGGCGCGTAGAATGTCGGTTACGATTAGCCCAAATGAACCTGAACTCCTCCGATTACCTGATCTCTCTAGCGCGTAAGGCTGACCCCCAGAGATAAAAGACAACCGAATCGTTCGGTAAGTTTTGAAAGTATAACACAGTCTCTCACTATTCCAAATCAGACCATAAGCTCGAATAGCCTCAGTCCATCTCAAATCATTTCTAGGACGACATCGTCCTAAATCCTTTAAACCGAATCCTGGAAACAGAAAGGAGGTGAGATCCGTCATCTGAGGTAGAGAATAGGCAGGCGGTCTCTTTGCCGCCACAAACCATAACTAGGCCCCTCGAAGACTCCCCTTCCCTCGGGACCCCATCCCGAGCGAAGGCCCACGGCCAGAGGCCGTGGCCCGAATCGAGGGGTCGGTCATTCCATCTGGGTTTCTTCGTTTCGGGAGAGACCCGAAGCGCATCAAACAAGAAATGAGAAACACTATGGCAAATCAAACGAACGGCAATCAGTTCAGGGAGGACGAGATCATCATCCTCGAACAATTGCGGGATGGTAAATGGGTGAAAAACATCTTCCCCAAGATCGCAGGCGGCGGTTCGACGTTGCTCACCGTCCCGAGCAAGTCGAGGGAGAGCCTGCTCCTACAAAGAAGAGAACGATCAGCTCTCCATCACCACGGAGATCGTTCGGTATGATGAGGCTATCGCCGTGGTCAGGGCCACAACCACCACCATGAAGGGGAGTTTCCCTGGGTTCGGCATGGCATCGGTCGAGAGGGATCACTCGATTGCACCAGCAATCCTGGAATTGGCTGAGACTCGTGCCATTGCAAGGTCTTTGCATTTTGCAGGAGACCGGCGATTGGAAGATGATGAAGAAAGAAGTTGCACGATGAACAACGCTTCGTCACGATTGGAAGGGACGCCTTGGATCGTGTCACAGTTGTAGTATTCACCTATCGGGGCGAAGATATTCGATTAATCTCCGCCCGACACGCAACCCCACATGAGAGAAAAAGCTATGAAGAAAGAATATGATTTCAAAAATACCAAGAGGGTCGCTGTCGTGCCTCAAAAGGGAAAAACAAGAATCACCATTTACATCGATACGGATATTCTGGAGGAGTTTCGGAATCTTTCTGACAGCGCCGGCTACGGGTATCAGTCAATGATCAATGAGGCTTTGAGGCTTTACGTTGGAAAGGCCCCGAAGCCTGTCGATGAGACGGTGTTGCGTCAGGTCCTCCGCGAAGAGCTGAAACGCGCTGCCCATGATTAATCAATCCACGGAAATCCAGGCAGGTACAGGGGGCAGGACTGAGGATCAACTGAGGCCAATGCGTCCGCCCCGGCACTCGTATGGTTTGGTGGCTTGCCGTCCGCCGAAGTGACCGGAAGCACCCCAAAAAATGCTAGCACAATAAGGCTCATGTTGATTGTGTGCTTTTTTTGAATTGGCGCATTGATATTTGCCATGCCAATTCCCCATAGGGACAGGTTTAGAATGTGACTTGACATACTGATGCTTCACTGATATGTTTTGATGTATGAGAACAACCATAAGGATAGACGACGATCTCCGCGGCGCGCTAAAAAACGAGCGGGCGAGGAGGGGCGCACCCTGACATCGCTGATCGAAGATGCCCTGGCGCTCGTCGTGGCCAAACCGAAGGCAAGCCGACGGGGGCGCGTTGAGTTGCCGGTATCCAAAGCTTCCGGCGGCGTGCTTCCAGGGATCGACCTCAACCGGTCCAGTGACTTGGAGCAGGTTATGAGCGATCCGTGATCCTCCCCGACGTCAACATCCTCGTGCACGCCTTTCGGTCGGATTCATCCGAGCATGGGAGATGCCGGACCTGGCTCGATGGCGTGGTCAACGGCGAGGCGCGTTACGGTATGGCTCCACAGGTATTGAGCGATGTGATCCGAATCACCACGCACCCCAAGGTCTTTGTGAAACCGAGCAGCCTGGATGAGGTGCTCCGCTTTTGTAACATCCTGCTGGATCAATTCCGCTGCGTGGTCATTCAAGCAGGCGAGCGGCACTGGGAGATCTTCACGCGCCTTTGCACGGAAGCGGACGCCCGTGGCAATTTGGTGCCTGACGCATGGTTTGCTGCCCTGGCCATGGAGTCCGGCTGTGAGTGGATCACTCTCGATCGCGATTATGCGAGGTTCTCGGGCCTTCGATGGCGCGGGCCGGGGTGATGCCGCCGCAAGATCTTGATCGGTTTTCCATCTTCCCTCTATCTACGCTTAAAACCTTTATTCCTTGACAACCAATCGGAATTACTCTAAAAACTTTTCTCAACAAATTTTTCTACCATCTTATCATCCGGGAAGTAATACAACAAACCGCTAAGGAGCCTGGTTTTTTGTTGTAATAAAGACAAGCCAGGTGTGAGTGAAGAAACCAAGAAGAGGTCCACATGGAAACAAAGAATCTTTCGAAAAGTTTTCGCGATGTTTCCCCTGACGATGATAACAGCGTTCGACCCGGCAAATTCGTGATTGAGTCCCCAACCCTTATAAATCTCGGTTTTGAATGGTATATTGAAGGCGACGCCAACCATGACGCCACCGTCCAAGTCTTATATCGCAAAAAAGGTGATGCTGCTTGGAAACACGCATTGCCTCTTCTGAGAATACAGAATGAGCAAAGCATATACGCATTCCCCCCCACTAAGGTGACTGACGATTGGGGGGACATACCACCTTATGGCGCAACGAATAACAGAATTGATTATGCCACTCCAAATCTTTTTGCCGGAAGTATACTTGATCTAGAATGTGATACCGATTATGAATGCAAGTTTCTGATGTCCGATCCCGATGGCGTAAAAGGGGAACCCCAGAAAGTAGTCACAGTGCGTACGCGTCCCGAACCCAAACCCTACGCAAGCGGAAAAGCTTATCATGTGTATCCCCGTCAGCATAAGGGCCCCAAGGAGCAACCGGCTTTTGTTAATCTAATGGCAGCTTATTACATCGGCTGGTGTGTTGCAGATTGGGGTAACATTGCTCCCCCCCGTGTCCAGCCTGGAGATACTATCCTTATCCATGCAGGTGTTTACAAAGAGGACTGGACTGCGTACGGGAGTGATCTGAATTTAAAGCCGATGGGTGAGGGAGCGCATTTTGAGGGGACATATTTTTTAACACAAAGCGGGACACCTGAGAAACCAATTGCGATAAAAGCGGCAGGGGATGGTGAGGTTATCTTCGATGGTAATGGCGCCTTTAACCTCTTCAACGTAATGGCGGGGAATTATCATTACTTCGAAGGCCTCACAATCCAGAATACCGACATTGCTTTCTGGGTAGGTCACAAAAAACTTACTGGTTCCAGTGGATTGACCGTCAAGAAGTGCCGGTTTGCCAACATAGGTAAAGGTATTCACACGGATTGGTCAGGGTCAAAGAATTTCTATATAGCTGATAACGTTTTTATCGGCAGGCATAACCCGTATCACCTGGAACGATGGGGTGACCCTGAAGCATCAAATCGTCTTTTTCCTGCTGGACCATTTCCTGTTGCACCATGCTTGTCTGAATATGCTGTCAAGGTTGCCGGGTCAGGTCATGTTATATGCCACAATTACGTTGCCAATTTTCATGACGGAATAGATCATGCGACATACGGTGTCCCGGATGGCTATCCGGCGTATGGACATCCAGAAGCCTATCCAGTCGAGGAAGTGCTGAAAAGGGATAGGATGTTTGTTGCGAATGACATTTACAACAACGTCATCACCAACGTGCACGATGACTTTATTGAAGCTGACGGAAGCATGTATAACACACGCATTCTACGCAATTTTTGCATAAATGCTGGCACCCACGGTCTAAGTTCACAGATAATTCTCGGCGGCCCGGTCTATTTTATTCGGAACATCGTCTATCATGTCCCAACAGCTACAAAACACCACGCAGACCCCACGGGCATAATCTACTACCATAATACATTCGTTGCCAAGGCATTTGACGCCAACCTGGATTCTTCGAACTACCATTTTCGGAACAACCTCATTCTCGCATGGCTACCCTCGGAACCAATCTTCGATGCAACAACTTATACAAACTACACATCATCCGACTACAACGGATTCTGCCCTGAACCGGCAGCGCCGTATGCCTTCAGTTGGAATTCCCCTCCGTTTGACGTTCAAAAAGACTATTCTAAACCAAGGGTCCAACGACACTTCAAGACTCTCGCGGAGTACAGCCACGCTACGGGGCAGGACAAACACAGCGTGCTCATTGACTACGACATATTTTTAAACGTGAAAAGACCTGATTTATATAATGCCATAAGAATTTACAAAGCGGAAGAGTTGGATTTCCGACTCAAGCCGAGTTGTAGTGCAGTGGATGCTGGCTGCTTTCTTCCCAACGTTAACGATGCCTTTACAGGGGAAGCACCGGACCTCGGAGCATTAGAAGTAGGTCAGCCTGTACCCGTCTATGGACCTCGGCCTTGAGCAACAGCGACTTTTTTTGGTCTCATGGATTCGGAACCTACTCTGATTATCACTTATGGAACCTCGCATCAGTGAGGAGAGACATGCTTTGTTTCAATATCGTAGCTGCCAGGAAGCTTTTCGAAAACCGGACTTCTAACAACGCTATATTCCTTGCCGGTATAAGAACCTCACATGAGATGGACAATCGCCACAAGCAAGTAGGAACTCTATCAACGTATAGGCGTAACAGCGCCGTGAGCACATTTGTTTTTTGTCATGATTGCGGAATCAAACACGACCGCTTTTTTTAGCCTTATATTTGCTAAATCAATTACAAGTCAACGCTGTTCTTACTTCTTATCAATATGCTTTATACAATTTCTTGTGTGAATTCATTTGCCAATAAAACCCGCCAGCAACAAACCGCGGTGAAAACTTGCTGACGTGTAGATCAAATGTTTATAAGGCTATAAAGAGACGGTTTGCCGCAATTCCCCCAAATTCTGTGACGATCGCATCACTTGAACAATGGAGGCACACACATGAAAATTACCAAAATCGACGTGATGGTATTGAAACCAAACATTCGCGACAGTAAACCAGCAGATGTCACAAAAGTGGATTGGGTCAATTTTCACAAACGATGCAGACCCATTGTATGCCGGATACATACAGACGAAGGGCTTTTTGGAGATGGTGAGGCAGCGATGCTCTTTGGAGTTGGAGCCCTAGCGTCATTTGGCATGCTTAAGGATTTGGCTGCAATGATAATCGGCATGGATCCTCTTGATAACGAAGTGATATGGGATAAACTTTACAAGCAAGCATACTTCGCTCAAAATGGCGGTCCGATCATCTATTCCGCAATTTCAGCACTTGATCTTGCGCTTTGGGATATCAAAGGGAAATATTTTGATGTCGCTGTTTACAAACTGCTGGGTGGTAGAAGAAGAAATAGTCTTCGTTGCTATGCAAGTCAACTCCAGTTTGGCTGGGGCTCAGAGCTTAAACCAGCATATTCTATTGAAGACTATGTGGATAATTCTTTAAAGGCCGTTGCGGATGGATATGATGCTATAAAAATTGATTTCTTCACATATGATAGCGATGGCACGGCATTTACTGAAGAACAAAGAACAAGACTTCTGAAGCCTTATTATATAGATTTGGTTGAAAATAGAGTGGCGGCTGTGAGAGCAGCTATTGGTCCAAATATTGATTTAATTGTCGAAGGCCACTCCTTCACGGATGCACAATCTGCTATACAGATCGGTCGCAGAATACAAAAATACAACATATTCTATTATGAAGAGCCGTGCACGCCTTTACCGAAAATTTCCAAGTTCGTCTATGATAATCTTGATATTCCTATCGCAAGTGGTGAACGAATTTTTTCCCGTTGGCAATATGCACCTTATATTGAAGACCTTTCACTTCAAATTCTTCAGCCCGATCTTGGCAATTGCGGTGGCATCACAGAGGCAAAAAAAATTGCCGATATGGCATACATTTATGATATTGGTATTCAGATTCATTGCTGTGCAACACCGTTGTCTGTGGCGGCTGCACTCAACTTTGAAGCAGTCATCCCCAACTTCGTTATCCATGAACATCACGTGTTTCAACTTCTCGATTATATGAGAGAGTTCTGTATTTATGACTATCAGCCTGAGGAAGGCAGTTTTTCCATTCCGGAAGTTTCCGGGCTTGGGAATGAATGGTCCGAGTATTCTTTAACGCATTGTGATAAGTTTGTTGTCGAATAATTCTTTACGCAGGCGGTATCAAGGGTGGTGAATTTTCTGAGTGCTTCCTTGAGGCATTTGACAGTGCCTTCGCTCCGCCGGCAGGAAAAGACACTAAACAACTGGTTATAGATTACTTGAAAGGCGGCAAATGGAGTATCCCTGAGTTACCTATACATTTTAATGCTGCTCTTTATATTGCACTCCTTTCACGGAGTCGAACAAAAACAATCTATGTCTAACCAGATGCCGATCAAGCCCAAGCTGCCCGAATTCGGATTTTACTATGCTCGTTCTCTTCAGGAAGGCATCGAGAAAATTGCAAAGAGCATCGGAGAAACTGGGCAAGGTTGATAGAAAAGGTCTATGAGTTGGACCCCCTCACCTGCCCAAAGTGCCACGGACCGATGCGCGCCATCGCAGTCATCGAGAATCAGGAAGTTATAAAACGGATTTTCAACCATCTCGGTCTTAGGCACGTTGAGCCCAGGCCTGTCTGCGTGCACCGCACAGGCAGGCCCCCACCCCGGATCCCGAAAGCGCAGCCCCGATACTTCGAGCCTTATGTCGATTATTCAGACTCCCAGGTCCCCTCTTCTGATAATAGGCTTTATCTCGACCTGTCTTCGTGCGACGCACAGGCAAACCCGGTAAGCCCGGTGGATCTTCCTGTCTGAGCTGCAAATCAACATGTGGCCTGCAGGGTGATTTTCGCCTCTTTTCGCCCCAACTCCCGTCCACCATTGAGGATCAGGCTTCCTCAGCTTTCCGTTCGTTGCGGACCGTCTCACCCCGTGACGCCCCCGTCCAGCGCAACCCTGTGGCCGTCAACATAATGCGCCGCTTTTGCTCTTGACACACAAGGAAAGATTGCCCTATACTCCCGCCCATTTGAAGCAACTTGTTATCACTTCACCCCCGGTGCTGCCAGGGGGATCGCCCTCGTGAGCCATGCGTCTATTTCGTTCACAGGTGGCGTTGATCCCGATACGGGGTTGTCACGGAGCCGCGACATGAACTGGAGGGCCAAAGCATAGCAGGGAAGATACTTGTTTTTCCCTCTGGAAAAGGATCGACGACAGGTTCATGGCAGTTTTATGCGACATATAAGCGTGGAAATGCTCCAATCGGCATGATCAATGGGAAAGCCGAGGGAGTTGTTGCCGTCAGCGCTATTATAACAGAGACGCCTATGGTGCACGAAATGGAGACTGATCCTCTGGATATCATAGAGTCAGTCGACATTGTGACTATCAACGCAGACGAGGGTTTCGTTGAAATTGAGAAGGCTGTTGGCTCGAAGAGCATCCCATAGTACCGATCAAATATTTTATTGAGGAGGGTTTCTATGAAATCTAAAAGAGCTTTAAAGTGTTTTGTAAGTTTCATTGCTGTATTTTCTTTATCGTTAATTTTCTTTATGCCCAAGGGATACGCGGCGGACAAGATACAGCTACGCTTTTCCACCATGTTTCCCCAGACCCATCTCCATACCGTTTTAAACCAGAAATTTGCCGATGAAATAAAAAAGAGAACCAATGGGCAGGTGGAGATTACTGTCTATCCTGTCGGGACGCTGAACGCGCCCGAGAAGGTCTACGAGTCTGTTGTAAAAGGAATAGCGGATATCGGTATGCAGCCTCCTACATGGGTGGCTGGACGTTTTCACCTGAGTGAGATCATGGAAATGCCCAGCGATATTCCCAGCGCGTGGGTTTCGATGAAGGTGTACACGGACCTCTTTAAAAAGTTCCCTTTCAAGGAATATGATGATGTCCACGTTCTCTATCTGCACGGTCCGGGGCGTAATCTGATTACCACAAAGAATGTCCCTGTGAGAAAACTTGAAGACCTCAAGGGTCAGAAATTGAGAAGTGGTGGTGGAACCGTTGACCTCCTCAAGGCGTGGGGCGCGGTACCGAGGGCGATGCCCATGTCAGAAGCCTACGAATCCCTTTCCAAGGGCGTTGTAGACGGGACCTTTGCTGTTGCGGAAACATTGAGCGGTTTCAAACTCGCCGACCCCGTAAAATACCTGACTATTCCGCCTGTTTCAACATCAAGCTGTCAGTGTGTTGTCATGAACAAACAGAAGTGGAACGCCCTTTCGGACGAAATCAAGAAAGTCTTTACCGATGTCAGCGGCGAATGGGCCGAAAAGCAGTCCTTTGTCTGGATGTATTATGACAAGACGGGAATGGAGTACTTCAAAAGTCTTGGAAAAGGCAGAGAAATTATTGTGATACCTGCCACCCAAAAACCAGAATGGGAAAAAGCATCCTCCGCTGTTATGGATAAATATATTGCCGATAAGCAGGCAATGGGGCTTCCGATGAAGGAATTCGTAAAATATTTCCAGGAAAGGGTCGCGTACTATATTTCGAAACAGCCTACCGAAGACCAGGCGGTCAAATGGATACAAGAGAATCTTCTTAAAAAATAGGGAGGTAATATCCATGACTGTGACGGAATGCGGTAACAACACAGCCCAAACTGTAACCGCCCGGACAGTAAAAAAGGGGCTTAAAAGAATAAGCGGGTGGTTTAACTTGGTTGCCGTGGGAGCGCTTCTTGCGATGTTCGCTATTATGGTGCTGGATATTCTTTCTTCGAAGATCCTCAACCGGCCTATCACAGCCACCGTGGATGTTGCTTCTCTCCTCGCTCTCGTGGTCGCCTCCTTCAGCGTTTCACGAACCATACTCGCACGCCGTCACATAGAAGTGGAATTCATCGTCGCCAGATTGCCGCGAGGGGCGCGTAAGATTTTTAATACCATCGCGAGTTTCGTGTCCCTCGCTTTTTTTCTTCTCATCATATGGAGATCAATTGCCTACGCCTCTAGCCTCCAAAAGACAGGTGAGAGTTCTTTAACGCAACATATCCCCATGGCTCCTTTCGCGTACGGTATTGCCATTGCCTGTATTCCGGCCGTTCTTATTTATGCTTTTCAAACGTACCGTGATACGAGGGAGCTAAGGTAACACATGAGCCCTGCATTAATAGGTTCATTAGGGATAGTAATCCTCGTTCTTCTTTTTCTATCGAGAGTACCCGTAGCCTTTGCCATGGGGATCATGGGTTTCGTTGGATTCAGCTATCTGGCGTCATTGAATGCAGCCTTGGACATGATCGCCATAGACATGTTTCAGGTCTTTTCTTCGTACAATCTTACCGTTGTTCCTATGTTTGTGCTTATGGGCTGCATCGCCTTCAGGATAGGTATGAGCAAGAGGATATTCGATGCGAGCTACGTGGTCCTCGGCAATATGCGGGGTGGCCTGACAATCGCTTCCATACTGGGGAGCGCGGCATTTTCGGCAATATGCGGATCGACGAACGCCACGGCGGCAGCCATGGGGACCGTCGCGTTGCCCCAGATGAAACGACACAACTATGACGATTCCCTCGCGACGGGATGTGTTGCATCGGCGGGGACCCTCGGGATCCTTATTCCTCCGAGCGCACTACTCATTATATACGGGATTATAACTGAACAATCCATTGGAAAGCTTTTTATCGCCGGAGTGCTGCCAGGTTTACTCCTTGCTTTTGCTTTCATCATCACAATTTTTATTAGTTGCTCCCGTAATCCCAAACTTGGTCCTCCCGGACCGGCTACGACGCTCAAAGAAAAGATAAAAACTCTTCCTGCGCTTGTCGAAGTAATTATTATCTTTGCGATGGTCCTGGGTGGACTTATGACAGGCTGGTTCAGTGCCACGCAGGCAGGTGGAGCCGGCGCGGGGGCGGTAGCACTTCTCGGTCTTCTACGAAGGAACCTCGCCTGGAGGAACCTTGTCCAAGCAGCGGAAGATACGCTTCTTATCACTTGTATGGTTATGTTTGTCATCTTCGGTGCCACCCTCTTCGGCCGCTTTATGGCGGTTACCCAAATACCGTTTATGTTGTCAAGCTGGGTTGCAGAGCTTCCCCTTCCGCCGGTTTTTATTATGATTATAATTGTATTAATCCACATCGTCGGTGGTTGTTTCATGGATGGGTTAGCGCTGATCATGCTCACGGTGCCGATTCTCTTTCCCACGGTCCTCGCACTTGGATATGACCCGATCTGGTTTGGCATCATAATTACCCTCATCGTCGAAATGGGGGCCATAACGCCGCCGGTGGGGATCAATGTTTATGTCATCAAGGGCATAGCCCCCGATGTCCCCCTTGAAAAGATATTCAAGGGTATATTCCCTTTCCTGTATGCCCTCGTGATTGTAACGATTATTCTCATTGTCTTCCCCAGAATAGTCACTTTTCTGCCTGGTTTTGTGACGTATTGAATCGATAAAGGAGGTTCGGATGACACTTACAAAAGAAGATTTTGCCATACTGGAGGATTTTAAGTTCGAGATTCAACCGGTCGCAGTCAAATATTTTGTCAGGTTGCCGGAGAATATCAAACATATCGAACAGAAGATGACCTTTTGCGAGATGCTCGTGAAGGCACAGAAAGGGGACACATTTTACAGTGACTCCAAAGATCATACCTGTGGGGCCGGGCCATATGTATTAGGACAGATAGACATCGAAAGTCCTTTTATCAGCGGTGAATACGGCACTGGGCTGGAAGTTTTCCGCGATAATCGCGCTGCAAGCAGACTTTATCATTATATCCCTCATATAGCAAGAAATGTGGCAAATTATGTTGTTTTTTCTCCGCTTAATAAACTTTCTTTTGATCCTGATGTTCTTGTTATTCTCGCAAGCACCAGCCAGGCCGAGATTTTACTCAGGGCAATGAGTTACAAGAACGGCCAGATGTGGTCAAGCCGGTATTCAAGCGCTATAGGATGCGCATGGCTTCTTGTTTACCCTTACCTTAGCGGTGAAATCAATTTTATCACGAGTGGTCTCGGATTCGGAATGAGGCGCAGGAAACTCTTTCCGGAGGGACGCCAGCTTATCTCTATTCCCTTTGACCGGTTGCCTTCCATGCTGGAGACCTTGAGAGAGATGCCCTGGGTCCCGGAGCCTTATAAAGAAAATGGGCCGGAATTTGCAAGACAACTACGCATACGGCTTGGAATTGAGGAATAAATAGAGTGATTGATAATGACCTGGCTTGGTCGTCGGGTTTCCCCGGGAGCAGGCCGTGTCATTGTTTTTCTGTGCCGGAACTTTGACGGTTGCCTTTTATTTCCGGAATAAGAGCTGCCGCATCACTCTGAGGAATAGCGTATAATAAATAATCGTTTGTTCTATTTTCCTGCCTACGGATGTTCCGCTTCATTTCGTAGAGCTGCGGGAATGTGATCTGTAACCTCTTCCTGATCGAGACATCCGACATGCCATCCATGTTCTTATATCTAATGTAAAGAACCTCGTTGTCGGAGAGTCGATCGAAAAGCCTTTCCCTTGATCGTACTCGACGCCAACACCTCTCCCGATTGAGCCGCCGCGGCCACGCGCGCAGCGATGTGTACAGCGATACCGCCGACCTTGTCGCCGGTTAGCTCAACTTCTCCAGTGTGTAGGCCGGCTCGAATTTCAATCCCCAACTGACGCACTCCATCGCGAACGTTACAGGCGCAATGAATCGCACGGCCGGGCCCATCGAAGGTCGCGAAGAATCCGTCGCCGGCCGTATCAACTTCGCGGCCTCGAAACCGGTCTAGGTCGTTTCGGACCAGGGCGTGATGACGATCGAGAAGATCCTGCCAGGCGCGGTCGCCAAATCGACTGGCCAATTCCGTCGAACCGACGATGTCGGTGAAGAGCACGGTCGCGAGCACGCGATCGGACTCCGGCACCGGCCGAACGCCTGCGAGGAACTCCTGGATCTCGTCCAGAATGGCGTCCTGGTCTCCGATCCAAGGGGCAAATGGTCCACGCCTTCGAGCTCTACGAGCTTCGCACCGGGTATGCGCTCGGCGAGATATCGCGCGTTGGCTACCTCGACGCAAACCTCATCCCGACGATGGAGAATAAGGGTGGTACTCGGACCACCGCAAGGATGTCCGTTACATCAGTTTCCGCGACCATCCGGGATAACGCCTGCGCGGTTCCGGGGCTCGCCGCATAGCGCATGACTCGACCCCAGGCCTCACGGTGGCGTTCGTCGCCCCAGAGGCTCGGAGCCCAGATCTCTAAGTCGATTCTTTTTCCCCAGTTATGCTCGATCCAATTCACAGCCTCATCGTTCGTCGCCGCGATACGGCGCCAACCGCTGTGCGCCATGTCCCACTTCGCGAACGAGCTACAAAGAATTAGTGCGGAGATCCGGTCCGGGTGTGTCGTGGTCAGCAACACGCCAATTTGCCCGCCCTCTGACCAACCGAATAGTGCGGCGCGCTCAGATCCAGCAGCGTCCATGACCGCTCGAACGTCATCCACCCGTTGCTCCAAGCTGGGGAGGTCGGATTGCGACACGCGGTCAGAGAGCCCGACTCCCCGTTTGTCGAAAAGGATCAGGCGGGAAAAAGACGCGAGACGGCGGTAGAAGCGTGCGAGTGGCGGCGCTTCCCAGGCAAGCTCGAGATGCGAAACAAAACCGGAGACGAACACGACGTCGAAAGGCCCATCCCCAATCACCTGGTAGGCAATGTGGCTATCTCCGCTACGGGCGTACCGGGTTTTGGGTTCCCTCATGGCCATCTGCAACTCCATAGAAGCACCAAACTGTAGACAAATGCTATGAATCCTATCCCATATCCATTCAGGTAGAACATTGGTTTCAAGATTAGTGAAACCTCATTGACATGGTATTTGGACAAAGAAATTTTTCATTATTGCTCAGCGATCACCGCAATCGACACTTAAAGAACGGTTTCCCGAGCTGGACAAGCTGTGGTCTTTCGGGGTAGAAATCATTCATTTTAGTCTGGCCATTTCTTCTTCGTATTTTTTCACCCATCCATCGGCACCGCATTCTTTGAACAGGTCGATGGCCTTGGTGAGCTGTTCCTTCG
>CAZLOC010000057.1:0-9174 GCA_964560935.1 uncultured Anaerolineaceae bacterium
TCCTCCCCGGCATCATAGGCCATGATGACTTTGACGGTTACCCCGGCCGCATAGGGACAGTACTGGTAAGCAAACGAATCGTCATAGGTGACAAATTCGGATACGCCGTCCGCGTCCAGGTCTTCGAAGTAGCCGCCCGCGTTGGATTCGGGCTTTTGCAGGATGAGCGCCGCCGCAGTCGGTCTCAGACTGAAGACCTGCGTGCCGAAGCAGCAGTGGGCGCCGCCCGAAAAGGTTTCCACCACCAGGTCGGGATAACCGTCCGCGTTAACGTCACTGCCGGTCAGGTCGTGTAGGGCGGAGACCATGTCCACGCGGATGGCCGGTTGCCCCGCTGCTTCGATCAGCAGGATGGAGTTAAAGCCAAGCTGGTCGTCCGGGTTTCTCCAGATGCGGATAGCATAACCGTTGATCAGGCGCTCTTCCTGCAAGAGATAGTCCGCTTCGGGTGGCGAGGCTGGCGGCGGGGCGGCGGTCGGTGGTAGGGGCGTGAAGGTGGGGATGGGAGTAAAAGTTTCAGGCGCAGGCAGCATCTCTGTAGCGGAAGCAAGTTGGGGGTTCGAAGTTGAAGCGGGGGTGAACAGTCCGCAGGCCAAGGCTGATAAGGTCAATCCAGTAAGGAAGAGAGCAAGACGACGCATGTTGGTCTCCAAAGGAGTCTTTACACGAAATTCTCGAAGAGCCCGAAAGTATTGGAATTCGCGTCATTCGTACAATCGTGCCATTCGCGTTAAAAAATTAGCGGGGTTTGCCTTTCCACAGCCTGAAATTCTTGAGGATGGAGCCGCCCAGGAATTCGCGCGCGATCGAGTTTTCGGGAATCAGGTCGATATCAATCGGCAGGAACCATTCCAGGAAGGCCAGCAGGCGCTTGGCTTCGATATATTCAGGCGTGCCGTGCGGGACCTGTCGCAGGAGCGGCTCAGCCAGGGGTCTGAGACCAGCCAGTTCATAAACCAGCGCCGAGTTGAACATGATATCCGCGTTTTCCTGATAAGGGAAAATGTAGCGCTTTTCTCCGCGCCGGACGGATTCCCAGCGTGAGATGGTTTCGCGGGCGATGTAACCGCGCTCGCGGGCATCCCGCACGATGCGGCGGAGCAGGCGCGTGTCGGTTGTGGAAACACGGTTATGGCGGTCGAGGTTGAGCTGGGTCAGCGCCGAAACGTAGACGCGGAACGCCTGCCCGGACAGCGCTTCCGGGATCAGGCGCGGGTTGAGGCCGTGGATGCCTTCCAGAATGATGATCTGCCCGCGCTGCAACTGGACCTTCTCGCCGGGCTCGCGCAAGCCGGTCTTGAAATTGTAGTGCGGCATGTCCACTTTTTTGCCAGCTACCAGTTGTTGCAGCTGTTCGGCCAGCAGGGGCAGGTCGAGGGTTTCGATAGCTTCAAAGTTAAATTCGCCGTTTTCATCGCGCGGGGTTTTGTCGCGGTTGACAAAATAGTTATCGAGTTCGAGCGGGTATGGCGAGATACTGCGCGCCAGCAACTGGACGGTGAGACGGCGCGAGAAGGTGGTCTTGCCGGAGGACGAGGGCCCGGCCACCAATACCAGCGCGAGTTCACCCTGGCGTTCGGAGATCTGGCGGGCGATCTCGGAGATGTACTGTTCGTGCAGGGCTTCCGAGACCAGGATGATCTCATGTCCGCGCCCGGCCTGGATCGCATCGTTGAGCGCGCCCACATTGTCAATGCCCAGGAGCGTCAACCAGTCGCCATACTGGCGGAAAGTTTTCAGCAATTTGGGATAATTTGCAGGAGGCTGCAATTGGGTCGGCGCGTGGCGGCGCGGGAACCGCAAGGTAAAACCGCCGTTGGTCACGTTCAGGTCGAACCAGCGCAGGTAACCGGTCGATGGCACCATGTAACCGTGATGATAGTCCATGCGCTCGCCCAGGCGGTACAGGGTCAGATAATCTTTTTGGCGGTGTGAGAGCAGATGGATTTTGTCGTCATAACCAAGCTTACGAAAATATTCGATAGCCTCCGCCAACGGGACTTCCTTGCGCTCAAAAGGGATGTCCGCGTCGACCAGTTCTTGCATATGGACCTTAAGCGCCTCGATCCCGGACTTCGAAAGGGCCTGCCTGCCTGAAACCTGACAGTAATACCCGCCGAACGAGACCGAGTGGTCGATGGTCAGCGTGCCTTTCGGATACAGGTCGCTGAAGGCCATCTCGAGCAAAAAAGTCAGCGAACGGCGATAGATGCGTGCGCCATCCGGTTCTGCCGTGGTAACGGGCAGCACGAGTGATTCGATCTTGACCGGATAGGTCAACTCGCGCAAATCGCCGTTGATCACTGCGGCCACGATGGGCGCATCAAAGCTATCGATAACAGTTTCTAAGAAATCACCGACTTTTGCGCCACGCGGGCCGGATAAAATACGCCCGTCGGGGAGATGAACTTCCACTTCGGGGCGCGGTTGGGTTGGATGAATTTTCGATGCCGTGCTCATAATTACCTTCCAAATAGGACAGGTATTTTATCACTAATATTCATATGCCAACCTGACAGGTCTGTCAGACTCGTCAGGTTTTGTACTTACAACTTCGAAAGCAATTTCTCCGGTTGGCCGGCGTATTCTTCCAGCGGAATTTCCCCATTTGTCAGAGCCAGCAGAGTCTCGGTCAGAAGTTTGTTCACCGGCGTCGGCACTTTGGTTTTTTTGCCCGCACGCACAACCGCACCATGCAGGTAGTCCACTTCGCTTTTGCCGCGCCCGGAGTGCAGGTCAATGTTGAAGGAGGGCATCTTGCCTCCCCGTCCGCTCCCAGCCGCGCGCGCCAACATGGGCCTGGATAGCCACAAAGGCAACTTTGTGGCAAATGCCAGCGTCCGCACCGGCGTGCCGGGCAAATCCACTACATCGATGTTTTGGGCCTGCATAACAGCCAGGCATTCGCGCAGCACGGCAATTTCCAATTTGTATAAGCCTTTGTGGGCATAAATTTCTGCAGCGCTCATATCCAGGATGGCCGAAATCGGGTTGGCAAGCAAATTGGTCAGCATTTTCGACCACTTCATGCTGTCTGCATCGGGGTAAGCCTGGGCGTTGAGAAAGGCATCGTTAAAGGCAGCAACCAATCGGTCCGAGAGCGGGTGCGAGGAAGCCACCCCCACGCCGCGCAGCTTTTCCAGGACAATATCTCCCGCGGCGTGGCGGCCAATGGCCGATGTCACAGTTCCGTAGATCACCCTGTCGGGTCCCAGCACTTTTGCAATGGCAGGCTCATTATCCACACCGTTCGAGAGGCACAGGATGGGCGGCATCTTATCTGCGTGGGGCTTGACGCCTTCCATCGCGGCGGCGGTATCGAAAGATTTCAAGGCATAGATAGCGACGTCAAAGGGTCCGTAGCGGAGAGCCTTCTCCAAAGACGAAGCAATCACAAAGGAGGACGGGTCGACCAGGAAGGTTTCTTTCGCATTACGACGCTTGTCTAAAGTCAGCCCTAGACGCAGGCCACGCTCACGCAACTCGTCTGCGACTTTAGCCTGCTCCACAAAAACGATATTATGCCTGGCCAGCGCCAGACTCCCGCCAATATAGGTGCCAAGCGCCCCCGCACCAAAGGTCAGAATTTTCAGTTGAGGGACTTTTGCCTGTGGTACAGCCATGCCGTCACTTAATCGGAATCCTTTCCGTTCCAATGGATACGATCGTTGAGCGTGTCGATCTGCCAGCGGTGCGAATCGGGGTGGTAGATCACATGTGCAAAACCGGTGTTATTGAAGCGAAAACGCGGACCGCTGAAATTGGCATGTGGGGTGATGCCAACCACAGCGTACATGACCTGATTGAGCAGGCCGCCGTGTGAGACAACCAGGTATTTACCCGCTGCCCGCCGGAGCAGGCCGTGCAGGGCTTTACCCGCACGCAGATAGAGTTCCCAATCGCCTTCGCCTTCATTTCCTATGATAGGCGTGAAAGGAGTTACGAATTCACGATGCGGGATGCGTTGTCTCACTTCCTCGCCAGTCATCCCTGCAATCTCTCCGATGTTGCGTTCCATCCAAATTGGGTCGGTTTCAACGGCCAGGTTCAAGGCTGCTCCAATGATCTCGGCCGTTTCGCAGGCGCGGCTGAGCGGACTGGTCACGATCCAATCGAATACCCGCTTTTCGTCCAGCCAGCGTTTGGCCAAAGCCTGAGCCTGCTGGCGACCTTTATTTGTCAGTGGAAAATCAGCCTGTCCCTGCCAGCGCGATTCTGCGTTACCAACCGATTCACCGTGCCGCAAAAAGATAACGTCGAATGCTTCCTTTTCAGGCATCTTCCTTATCCCCTTTCTTGACCAGATAGATCGGTCGCCGTTTGACTTCCTGGAAAATGTAACCAACATAGACGCCGATAAAGCCCAGCAAGACCATCAATATCCCGCCCACGATCAAAATGACGAACATGAGCGAGCTCCAGCCCGGCGCGAGATTAGATGTGCGTCCGGTCACCCAGAACGAGAGCACGTAGATCATCTCAAGCAACGCAAGGCATAGCAAGAGCCCACCCATGCTCAGGCCGATATATAACGGCATCAACGAGAACGAGAAGATAGCGTCCATCGCCAGACGGAACATCTTGCTGAAAGAATACTTCGAGATGCCGCTGATACGCTTTGCGGGCTGGTAGGGCAAGATCACGGTCGAGAAACCGATCCAGGAGACCATGCCACGTAGGAAGCGATGGTACTCCGGCATGGCCTTGAGTGCGTCTACCGCCTGGCGTGACATGGCGCGGAAGTCGGCTGTGCCAGGCAGGATACGTGTCCCGCTGATGGAGTTGATCAAACGGTAGAACAGGCCTGAGGTCCATTTTTTGAACGAAGCGGGCTGGGCTTCGTCCATGCGCTGGGTTTGGACGACATCGTAGCCCTGCTCGACCAGCTT
Organism: uncultured Anaerolineaceae bacterium; assembly: GCA_964560935.1. Lineage (GTDB taxonomy): Bacteria > Chloroflexota > Anaerolineae > Anaerolineales > Villigracilaceae > JAABUE01. The sequence goes on from CAZLOC010000057.1 coordinate 4,890, forward strand.
GATCATCTCCGCGATCATCTCCGGCGGATGTTGGCCGTCGCCGTCCATGGTGATGACAATGTCACCGTTTGTCGCGTCCATACCGGCCGTGAGTGCGGCCTGATGACCGAAGTTGCGGCTGAGTTCGAGCACCTGCACGCGCGCATCTCCCAGGGATTTGAGCGAATCGGGCGTGCCGTCGTCCGAGCCGTCATCCACGTAATAGAACGTGAAATCGTATGGCAAACTGTCAATGACGGCGCAAATATGGGCGTGTGTCTGTTCGACTACGCCCGCTTCGTTGAAGACCGGGATGACCAGGTCAACAGATTGTTTTTTTCGTTTGGGGCTCATCAGGAAAGGATTTTACCATTATGTCCACAAAGAACACGAAGAGCACGAATTTTGATTCTTGTTTCGTGAACTTCGCCTGCACCGGCGGGCAAGGCCGGGGTGTTATTCATAGAATATTACTCTTCATCCGCGAGCTGTAGCAGATAATCCCCGTAGCTATTGTGGTTCAAGTCCATGCCCAGTGAGCGTAGTTGATCTTTTGAGATAAAACCTACCCGATAGGCTACCTCTTCGGGGCAACCAATCATCAATCCTTGTCGCTCCTCCACTGTCTGGACAAAGTTTGCCGCTTGGAGCAAATTCTCATGTGTGCCGGCATCCAGCCAGGCTACGCCGCGCCCTAATGGTTGAACGTTTAACTGTCCGCGCTCAAGGTAAATGCGGTTGATGTCGGTGATTTCCAGTTCGCCGCGTGGCGAGGGCTTGAGATTAGCAGCCATTTCAAGGACTTGATTGTCATAAAAATAAAGGCCTGGTACGGCGTACCGCGAGCGTGGCTTTTCAGGTTTTTCCTCGATGCTGACTGCCCGGTATTGGTCGTCGAATTCGACGATACCGTAGCCGGTCGGATCCTTGACCGGATAGGCAAAAATTTTTGCACCCTGCCGCAATTTTGCTGCTTCTCGCAGGATATCCCAAAGGCCGGTTCCATAGAAGATGTTATCGCCCAATATCAAACTGACCGGCTCACCCCCGACAAACTCGCGCCCCAGGATGAAGGCTTCCGCCAGCCCACGTGGTTGGTCCTGCTCGATATAATCGAACGACACCCCCCACTGTTTCCCGCTTCCCAGCAGGCGACGAAAGCCCGGCAAGTCTTCAGGAGTACTGATAATTAAGATCTTCCGGATACCCGCCAGCAACAACATTGATAACGGGTAGTAGATCATCGGTTTGTCGTACACGGGCAGTATCTGCTTGCTAACCCCCAACGTCAACGGATAGAGTCGCGTGCCTTTGCCGCCCGCCAGGATAATTCCTTTCACTTTTCACCTCGTTTGGCATAGTTTTTATCCATCCAGGCCTGGAAATCATTTTCTTCTGAAATCTTCGCCACCCAATCCAGGTTGGCAAGGTACCATTCCACAGTTTCGCGCAGGCCGCTTTCGATGTCGTGGCGCGGCTGCCAGCCCAACTCGGCTTTGATCTTGGAGATGTCCATCGCGTAGCGGCGGTCATGGCCGGGACGGTCGGTCACATGGGTGATGAGTGTTGTATACGAAACGGGAGCAGGCTGAAGGTCGTCCAGAATCGCACAGATCTCGTTGACCAGGTCGATGTTGTAAGGTTGGTTCCCGCCGCCCACGTTGTATGTCTCGCCCGCCACGCCGTCCAGCAGCACATGATAAATGGCATCGCAGTGATCCTCCACGTACAACCAGTCACGAATCTGCTTGCCGTCGCCGTAGATCGGCAATGGCTTGCCCTGGAGCGCGTTCAGGATGACCAGCGGGATGAGCTTCTCCGGGAATTGGTAAGGGCCGTAGTTATTGGAGCAGTTGGTGACGGTGACAGGCAGGCCGTAGGTGTGGAAATAAGCCCGGACGAGATGGTCGGACGAAGCCTTGGAGGCCGAATAGGGCGAGCGCGGGTCATAGGGCGTGACTTCGCGGAAAGCTGGATCCGCGGGAGACAGCGACCCAAACACCTCGTCGGTGGACACGTGATGGAACCTTTTCCCGCTTCTTTCCACGCCCCAGGCCTGCCTGGCTGCTTCGAGTAGCGTAAACGTGCCGACGATGTTGGTCTGGATGAAGGGTGCGGGGCCAAGGATGGAGCGGTCAACGTGCGACTCGGCCGCAAAATGGACGATGGTATCGATGTCATATTCGCGCATCAGGCGGTCGACCAGCTCTGCATCGCAGATGTCGCCCTGCACAAAGATGTGGCGGGATGGATCGGGCAGGTTTTTCAGGTTTTCCAGGCTGCCGGCGTAAGTGAGCGCATCCAGGTTGACAATGTGGACGCCCGGCTCGACTTTGAGCAAATAGTGGACGAAATTTGCGCCGATAAAGCCTGCGCCGCCGGTGACAAGCACATTTTTCATGGGATTAATTCCTTAGCGGATGTCTGAAAACTTTACCACGAAGTCTCTAAGGCACACCGTTCGTGCCGCGAGCAACGGCAGCACGCCGGTGCGAGACGGCAAAGTCACCAATTTTTTTAAATTTTGTGCCTTCGTGCCTTTGTGTCTTGGTGGTAAAAGACGGACCTTTCAGACACTTTCTTATGGGTAGGGGCAATAGCCCAATTCGTCTTTCATCTTTTCGATTTGCGCGGACGAGATGCCTGTCGCCGGGTCGTTTTCGACGCGCTGCCAGATTGCGCACAAGGCGGGCCGCAAAATGGGCATCTGCTCGGCGGTTTTGCGGGTCAGGTTGCGGGCCTCTTCCCAGCGCCCAGTGCGCGCGTAGGCTTCGACGAAGGGCAGGTATTCGGACAGATCATCGGGATAATAAGGGATCGCAAAAGCCTGATCGCCGATATTCGCGACTTGCGCCCAATCGTCAGTCTGGCGGGCCAGGTCTGCTTTTTCGAAATAATAGCACCAGTTATGAACTGGTTCTGTACCAAAAATGGAAGGTAGGGCCACATCATTCGCCGTGTTTGGGATAATCTGTTCCAGGTTGGAAAGCGCCAGCGCACCCGCGGCGGTGCGTGGCAAGATGGGCACGCCCCTTTCAAGCCAACGATCCGCGACTTCACCTGTCGCTGGTGCTAAGGGCAGATCGCGATCATAGATGGGGTGCAGCACACGGAAGCATCCCGGAGGAGAAAAATGTACAGCTACCACTTGATCGCTGGTGCTATCGAACTTAGCCGCAAGGTAATCCTGATGGATAGGCAAGCCTGGCTTTAGTGCCTCAAGCTCGTTCCCCAAACGCACAGAGGCAAAATAGTAGGCATAATTAATATCGGTTGTGTGGTTATCCGGGGCATAAATCCAGTTCAGGGGGAAAGTCAACGAATTGTCGCTGGAATAATCAAAGGGCGTGTCGCTGGAGAGCAGGATGCTGCCCGGCTGCAATTCAGGAATGCGCCAGTTCATCTGCCAGAAAAATGACTTTTGTAGCTGCCAGTCTTCCCGCCATAGATAACCGTTGTTGAACTGCGCACCGATGGCCAGAGCCGCCAGCAGGCTGGCGAAGAGCACCTTGTAGTTCCAGAGCGGCAATAATTCCAGGAGCGCAATGAGCAGGAATGCTACCCCCAGTGCAAAAGGCAGGGTAAAGCGGCTATTCGGAAAAGTCAGGCGCAGGGGCAGGTCCGTGACCAGGAAAGGAATCCCGGCCAAGAGCATTGCCAGCAGCCCGAGACCGATCCACTGGATGGAAAATCCCCATCCAGCCCGGTCGGAGGCTTTGAAGCGTTTTGCCAATTCGTACAGGCCAATCCCGGTGAGTAGAAGAACCAGGATGTAAACCAGCGTCAGGCGCGGACCGTATGATGCAAAATCAGGCAACTGAAAAACCTGTCCCCAGGCTCCCCAAGATGTGACCCGCCATTGCTCCCATATTGTCCATGGTAGATCGGCGAGTCTTGCTGTGGGTGATGAGCCCAGGTCCGTGACCAGTTCCGGCTGGTACAGGTAGAAGCCCAGGACAAAGTAGCGCCAGTATAAGAATCCAAGCAGGGTCAGGAAAAAGGGCAGGTAGGTCAGGGTAGCACGTTTCAGGCGCGCCTTCCAGTCCGGCCACTGGTCACGCAATCCCAACCAGAGCAGGAGCGGACGCAACAACTCCAGGCCAAAGAAATATTCAGTTGAAAATAAATTGAACGCCGAAAGAAGCACTCCTAGTAAACCGGCCCACCAAAAGCGGCGCGGCTGATAGGCGAACTTGAGCATAAGCCCGATGGATGTAAATAGAAGCGTTTGGGCTAGGAAGAAATGACCGTAGATAATCGCAATCGCCTGTTGGTTAAAGCCCGGGTAGACCAGGAAGAAGACCGT
>CAZLOC010000057.1:9274-10621 GCA_964560935.1 uncultured Anaerolineaceae bacterium
AAAGTCTCAAAGGCACTAAAGGAAAAACCTTTATGTCTTCGTGTTTTCGTGGCTTTGTGGTCAGGTTTTCAGACACTCTCTTAAAAACCAAATTCAAGGATGGCTTCAATTGTCAGTTCTTGCTCAGAACTGCTCAAGCCATTGTGGAAGGGCAGGCGTACCAACCGGTCGCTTACATCCTCCGTGACGGGACAATCACCGGGCTTACCGCCGAAACGCTGTCCCATATCGGAAAGGTGCAGGGGCAGATAGTGAAAGACACTATAAATACCAAGATCGCGCAGATATTGGATGAATTTCTGGCGCAATTCCAGGTTTGGCAGGAGCATATAGAACATGTGATAGGCCTGCTCGGTATGGGCAGGGATGGTAGGCAAACGCACGCCGTTCTTCTGGGCCCAATCGCCCAGCGCCAGGTTGTATGTATCCCACAGGGCTTTGCGATGCGACTGGATGCGTTCGCGTTGTTCCAACTGTCCGTACAGGAAGGCCGCCAAGATATCCGACGGCAGGTAGGATGAGCCCAGGTCGACCCAGGTGTATTTGTCCACCTGGCCGCGGAAGAAACGCGAGCGATTGGTGCCTTTTTCGCGGATGATCTCGGCGCGTTCAACGAACTCGGGTGCGTTGATGAGCAGCGCACCGCCTTCGCCGCTGGTGAAGTTCTTGGTCTCGTGGAAGGACTGGGATGCCATCACGCCGAACGTGCCCAGGAATTTACCTTGGTACTTGCCGAACAGTCCGTGCGCATTGTCTTCCACCACAGCCACGTTGTGTTGTTGGGCGATCTCCATGATGGAGTCCATTTCACAACCAACGCCCGCGTAATGCACAGGCAGGATCGCTTTGGTACGGGGTGTGATGGCCGCTTCCAGCTTGGATTCATCTAAATTAAGGGTATCAGGCCGAATGTCCAGGAAGACCGGGCGGGCGCCGCGCAGGACAAAGGCATTGATCGTCGAGACGAAGGTAAAGTCTGGGAGGATGACCTCGTCCCCGTCCTGAATATCCAGCAGGATGGCTGCCATTTCCAACGCGTGGGTGCAGGAGGTGGTAAGCAGCGCCTTGGAGACCCTAAGTTCCTGCTGGAGTAAGGCGTGACACTTTTTGGTGAACGGGCCATCGCCCGAGATATGGCCGTTGGCGACGGCCTCGGCCATATATTCCATCTCACGGCCAACGGGCACGGGACGGTTGAAGTCAACGCGAAGTTCGCTCAAGAGAGATTCTCCATGATGACCACGCAAACCTGCTCGGCTTGCTGCGGGTCGAAGTAGTGATCGTTGAACAAATTGATGATTTCATTTGCCAGGGTTTCAGCCTGGATACACTGGCCAGGAGCCATGA
>CAZLOC010000057.1:10721-12071 GCA_964560935.1 uncultured Anaerolineaceae bacterium
TGCTTATATCCCTTTTCAATTTCTTCATGAGCTTGTGGGTTGAAAGGTAAGTGTTGGGGCTGGTACGGTGTGCCCTCTTTCAGAAATGCATATCCGCCGAAGTTCAGTTCCACCATTTTGGCATACCCGGTGCTATACAAGGTTACATCTGCGACCATATCTGGATTTGGTTCGAGATCAGGAAGGCATAGACAACGGTCATCCACTAATAGCAGGTCGAGGTAGAGCGATTTGACGTGCTGGAAAAAATCGTCCGGTGTGGACGGTTCTCCGTATGTGTGCGCATACAAGATGCCTCCGTAAGCGCCTCGTTCCAAACGCCCCTCGGCCTGCTCCAGGTCCATGTGCAGAGTCTCGGCTGAAATATCGACGAACTCAACCGGGACGCCAGCCTTGAAAAACGTGATCGGAACGATTGGGCAGATGTTGGCAGGTAGCAGCCAGGGCTTGGTATTAGCCTGACTTTTCAACAAATTGTAGAGTATCGCAGATGCGCGCGGCGACTGGACGATTTGCATGATAGGGACTAGATATCCTTGCGGACGAGAATCGTAAAATCATACAAACCGTAATCGTGGAGTAAGGCCACATTACGGGAAAAATTTCGTTTGCAGAAGTCAAAATAGAGCAACGGGTCGCCAAAGTACAGGTCAGGGCGCTCGGCCATGCGGTCAGCGTCCGAGTATTTCGTCAGCATATTAAAAGAAAAGCCCTTTGAGCAGAGTTTATCCATATCCCGTAGGGTTTGCAGCGTGAACTCTTGCCAGTCTTTATAAGATGCTTCCATTTTGATGTTGAAGATTGCGCCTGCCAGCAAATAATCTACAAGGGGCACTTCGTTTTCGTCGGTTGTGAAATGCGCATTGGGAAAGTCTTTATGCGTTTCCCGCCCGGCGATGACCATTTTTTCGATCAGATCGATGCCGTAGTACTCAAAGTCCCAGCCCTTTTTGTGGAGAAAATCGAACATGGCTCCATAACCGCTGCCATAGTCTATGACCGTAAATTTTTGGGCAGGATCGATCACTTTCACCAATTGCTCAAAGCGGATTTCCTGCGCTTCCGGGCCGTTGTAGTCCACGCCTTTTGGTGTTGCACCAAAAGTATCCAGTTTTTCTGCGAAATATTCGTTGAGTCTCTTTTGTGTTTCTTCAATACTCATTTGATTGTCTCTTCCTGACTGACGATATATGAAAGCGCATCCTCCCCAACCATAAAAAGTAAATCCAGGACCGTGACGAAGGGATCGTATGGGGGATGTAATTGCGGATATTCGGGATAATCGTATTGGATGTATTCCAATGTAATCCCGGCTTCGTCAAATTTTTCTTGCTCGATATAGTCCCGCGC
>CAZLOC010000057.1:12171-13795 GCA_964560935.1 uncultured Anaerolineaceae bacterium
GGCGCTTTGGCGTAGGCAAAGGTCAGGGCGTTGAGATGCTTTTTGGACCAGGATTTGCTCCAGTCGATCCGTACATTCTTGATCGGTATCCCCTCCGTCACGCCTTTGCTGTGCACAGGGATGGTGATCCACTGCTTGCCCTGGACTGTTTTGATCTGGTTGCGGTTGCGCCAGCCATGTTTGTCATATTGCACATCGTCATAGAATATAAATAGATCAGCGCGACGGATCTGATCAAAATAGCCGCGCCAGGGAATGTACGACGGTTGCAGAATGACGACATTCATTTTTCAACAGTACGGGCGATGGTGTAGGTAGGGCGTCCCCCCGTTCGTTCGAAAACTCGCGCCAGATATTCCCCGAGGATGCCAAGCGCAAACAATTGCACACCGCTGAAAATCGTGACCGACGATGCAAGGAAGGAAAAGCCCGGAATAGAACCGGCTACAAAGTAGGTCACCAGCACATAGGTTAGAACTCCAAAACCGAAAAGCGTGAACATAAATCCGACGATACTGGCAAGCCGTAGCGGGATGGTTGTGTAGCTGGTAAGCACCAGCAGTGAGACCTTGATCAGTTTGAAAAGGTTGTAATTCGATTTTCCAACCGTGCGGGGTGCTTCGTCTACTTTTACCGATGCGAAACGGGTAGTGCCCCATGAAAGCAACACATCCACCAATACATCAGGACTGTTAAAGCCTTCAAATGATTTGCGCAGGTCGGCGCGGAAGGCTTTGAAAGCGCCGATATCACGTACCGTTCGTAGGCCCATGACATACGCAATCGCTCGCTTCACGATGACCGAAGCAAGACTCTTCCACCAGGCCTGCTGGCGCTTGCGAGCCACCCCATAGACTACATCGTATCCCTCTTCCAGCTTTTTTAACAACTTGGGGATTTCACGGGGCGGGTTTTGCAGGTCATCGTCCATGATCACGATGACCTCGTAACGCGCCTCGCGGATCCCGCACAAGGTTGCATTGTGCTGGCCGTAATTTCTCATCAAGTCGATCCCGCGTACCCAGGAATGAGTCTGTGCCAGTCCTGAGATGACCTCCCAACTCTGGTCAGGGCTGCCATCGTTGACTAACACTAACTCAAATTCATCGGTTACACCTTGGAGCACCTGTCCCACCTCATCGACCAGAAGGGGAAGCGTGTCAGAACCATTATAGACAGGTACCACGACAGAAACATTCATCTTTTCACCAAAACAGACAAATTATATCACCCTGACAAAACAGGCCTGGCCGATGATCTGGCCAGACCTGTATCTGGTGCTCCTTGCTGGTTAATATTACGTCATCCTCGCAGTGTTAGCCTAAATCCGTTCAATAGTGACCTTTTCAGGCTCGATCATGAATTCCCAATAGCCGAGATCGCCAAAGTTGTAGACTAGCCGCAGGTATTCAGGATCGCGCTCGACCTCGATCAGTTTGATAGGACGGTAGGGGCCAAAGGTCAGAATTTCCTGATCCCATTCGCCTTGCTCTTCGGGATGGTAGTCTTCAGGCGGCTGGTACAGGCGCTGGATCTCAGTTTCTCCGAGCAGCAGGCGCAGGATGGCTTCGGGCGCATCCATCGTCCATAGCAGGGATGCGGTGGCCTGTTCGTTGACGGCATC
>CAZLOC010000058.1:0-13595 GCA_964560935.1 uncultured Anaerolineaceae bacterium
GTCAAGCTCAATCTCCAAGGTAACGAGGCGGTGGGGCAGGGTTATGATCAATTGGTGAATGAAGTCAAGCACGCGACAGTTGCAGCAGATATTCATGGTGTGCTGGTCGTGCCGATGGCGCAACCGGGCATCGAATTCATCATCGGGATGGTGCGCGACGCACAGTTCGGTCCCACGATCATGTTCGGCATGGGCGGTGTGTTTGTGGAATTGTTCAAGGACGTGAGTTTCCGCATCGCGCCGTTTGATAGAGAGGTCGCCCTGGACATGATCAAGGAGACCAGGAGCTATCGCGTGTTGCAAGGTATGCGCGGCGAGAAACAGAAAGATATCGCGAGTCTAGCGGAATTGTTGGTGCAAGTGTCACAGTTAGCCGCGCGGTATCCGCAAATAAAGGAAATCGATCTGAATCCGATTCGTGTCTATGAAAACGGGTATAGCGTTTTGGATGCGCGAATTTTGCTGGACGCAAAATAGCCAGGTTGGTGCACTAGAATATACTGCGACAAAGGAGTGCATGATGAGAAATAACTTTGATGTCTTCATCGTCGCCAAGGACGCGCAATTCGGCCTGTCTGAAGTAAATTGGGGCATCCTCACGGCTGGTAATGTAAGCCGGGCTGTAGCCGAAACTATGCGGACTCGAGATGCACTCTATTACATCATGACCGGCGAGTTATTCGATGGACGCAAGGCAGCAGAGATGGGCCTGGTCAACGAGGCGGTGCCCAAAGAAGAGCTGCGTGAACGCGTCTGCAAGTTGGCCGATGTCCTCCTGGAGAAGAGCCCCGCCGTCCTAAAGGCGGCCAAAGACGCCTTCAAGAGAGTGCAGCAGCTTGACTGGGATATGTCGGAGGATTACCTCATATCCAAGCAGGAGCAACTTTAGTTCGTCGCGGGGGATGAGCGCGAAGAAGGCTTTAAACAATTCCTTGATGACAAGACCTACAAGCCTGGTCTTGGGATGTATAAGAGACCTCCCAAGAAATAGGCCGTAGACACTCCATCGAAACCTGTGGCGAGGCCAAACACTCCCGAATGGTTCGATTATGATCCCTTTTAATGCCACTCGAGGGCGGCCGATGCTGGAAATCCTATAGGATCTAATCCGCAAAGGCCAGGAGAATAAAGAAATCCGCGTGGATAGGGGAGCGAAGGAATTGGTGAGATACTTATTTGTCGTGGCGTGAGGCCTTGTATTCGAATGGAGTCTATATGACGGGGATTACGATCTCGAGGCCACGATGCACAGTACATGGAGAATCTTGTATCGACTATTAAAACCTGAATTTGACTTTACCGACACAAAGCTAAGGAGTCACACGCGACTTTGAGGCGACTACATGTGTGGACCGCCAGATTTGCTTTCTTCTCATCCTCCTTTTATGGTTTTTCCGTATCTTCTCAAAAAAAACCGCTTTATTGAAAAGATATCTTTTGCTCAATCAAAAAGCCCTGCACGGGATGCTTTCAAATAGTTCAAGCAATGCTTGTCTTTGCCAAGCAGGAGTTCAGTCGTCACAATGGCCGCCTGTAATTCCTTGTCCAGCGGATCGAGAATGGCGCTGTCCAGGCCTGCCTGCATGGCCAGCATTAATAAGCCACGGTTGACCTGTTTGCGGGCTGGCAGCCCGAAGGAGATGTTGCTCAAGCCCATCGTGAAGTGCACTTGCGGATATTTCTCACGCACGGCGCGGATGGTGTCGCAGGCGATCACGGCGCTCTGGTTCATGGTCGCAATGGTCATCGCCAGTGGATCGACGTAGACTTTGTCGTCCGCTACGCCAGCAGCGCGCGTGGTTTCCAGAACCTTTTCGATCACTTCTATGCGCTTTTCGAATGTCTCGGGGATTTTCTTGCCATCCATCGCCAGCGCGATGACTTCACAGCCGTGTTCCGCCACGATGGGCAGGATTTTCTCCAGTCGCTCTGGCTCGCCGCTGATCGAGTTGATCATCGGGATTTTGTTTACAGCCTTGATCGCGATATCGAGCGCTTTGGGATTGGCGCTGTCAAGCGACAACGGGGTTTCCACCACGGACTGGATGTTCTCGATCAGCCAGACCAGGTCATCCGGTTCCTGGTCGGGATGCGTGCCTGCGTTCACGTCCAGCCAGGTTGATCCGGCTTCGGCCTGTTTCTGCGCCAGGTCTTTGATGAAATCCGCATCTCGCTCAGCAATGGCTTGAGCAACCCGTTTGCGGGTTCCATTGATCTTTTCTCCAATTATTTTCATCTTCACTCCTGAATGTAAGACCCTAAAGGCTTTCAGGTCCTTCAGGGTCTTTGTTTAGTGTTAGCAAAATCTTGATAGGAAATGGTCTCACCGGGAGATACAACCACAAACTCCTCGTCCCAGGGACCAAATACCATCTTTTTAACAAGGGCTGGCGAACCATCAATTTCTTCGAAGCGCAGTTCGAATTTCTCAGCCGTATTACGTGCATAGTCCCGGTAGCGCTCGATCTCATACAGGCCGGTATTGATAAAGGCCAGGCGTTTGTAGTTTTTTAGCATGAGCTTGGTCATGCGTTCCGCCTTGGCCTCACCATATTTTTCGATCAATAGCTTATGTTCTTCGAAGGGAGTATCCCCCACCTCGATCCACCCTTTGGTGAGGTAGTACGTGCCGGGTTCTTTTTTGGCCTGTTCTTTATAGGCGCTGCATGAACCCAGGAAAATGGCGATGCAGTCATCTGTGCGAGGGATGACCAGGGTAGCAGTCGTTGCCTTGAGTCCGACCACCGCCAGCGAGCACAGACCATACCCGAGCAGCAGAACTTCGGCGTTCTTGCTGGCCTCGTCAATCTTTTCTTGCAATACCTTCTTCAATTTACTGGGATACAAATGCAGGCCAAAATCCAGAATTTCATGCGGTACATCAGCAGGGAGGAAAGGCAGCATTTCCTCGATCACCGTCGCGCAGGCGATCACCCGGCGGTTTGCGGAATATAAATGGGACCAACGATCTGTTTCTGGGAGATTATTCACTGGACTTTGGCGAAAAAGTGCATAGTAGAACTGTGGGAGTTGTGATACACTACATTAAACTGCTAATGTTATACACTTATATAGGGAAGTGTTTCAAGTGACAAATGTCACTTTTCCACATTTGGAATATACATGACTCAGAGACCCAACGGCCAAATCCTCGAACAAACGGCTACCATCGATCGCGATTCGTATGAACCGGCCTATGCACAACTTGTCAGTATCCTGCGACAAAGTATGGCGGCTGGCATCTTGCGCCCCGGCGATCAGTTGCCTTCTGAAGCGCAGCTATGTAAACGCTATGGCGTCAGCCCGATGACTGTAAGACGGGCCATCAACATACTGGTCGATCAGGGCGTTGTGATCGCAGAGCAGGGGCGTGGCACCTTCGTCAAACCCATCGCAATGGGAGAAGCTTCATTTCACCTGAGGAAATTACAGGATCTTTTTAATGACATCGAGCGTACCACCGTCAATGTGCTGGAAGCCCGGATCGTGTCAGCCGACGAGCGTGTCGCCCGCAAACTTGCCATCCCGGTCGGACGACGAACGGTCTACATCCGCCGCATCTTGCGGACCGATGGCCTGCCCTCGTTATATCATCGCGAGTACCTGATTTATGACCCTACCCGCCCCATCGTCGAAGCTGAACTGGAAGTCACTGCCCTGCAACGTCTCTTCAGCGGGACGGGCGAAACGATTCTCAAGCACGGGGACATCAGCATGGATGCCACTCTACTTGACGAGGAGGAAGCTCGCTTACTGCAAGTCCAACAGCCTGTGGCGGCCTTCTGCTTTGAACATCTCTTTTTTGATTTTGACGATAACCCCATCAGTTGGGGCTGGTTCATTGGCCGCGCAGACATTTTACGCTTTACCGCCAAAGTCGGTCTCCTGGCAGATTGAGAGAGCAACCCATGAAGACACCCAGCCTGAAATGCCAACTTGCCCAATTAGTGGCAGATCTTGAAGAAGATGTTGTGCTTCAACTGGTAGACCAACGTATCAAGGCTGACGATGATCCCTTGCAAATTATCGATGAATGCAACCAAGGCATGCGGGAAGTCGGGCTGCGGTACGAAAGAGGCGAATATTTTGTTGCCGGGCTGATCATGTCCGGAGAAATATTTCGTGAAGTGATAGAACTTGTGCAGCCTTTATTAGAACAGCAAACAGAGGGCCAAACCTCTGGAAGCGTCCTGGTGGGAACAGTTTCTGGAGATATCCATGATATTGGCAAAAATATGTTCGGGATGCTACTCTCCTGTCATGGGTTTAACATAATCGATCTGGGCGTGGATGTACCGCCGGATGTGTTCGCAAGAAAGGCTGTCGAGATTAAACCAGATTTTGTGGGGTTATCCGGTTTAATTACTGCTTCCTTTGAGATGATGAAAGAAACCGTTGCAGCGTTGCAACGGGAAGCTAACAAGCATAACCTTTCGTTCCCGATCATCATCGGTGGCGGGATGATCGATGATCAGATCTGTCAGTATGTTGGGGCAGATTATTGGATGCCCGACGCGATGGCAGGAGTAAGGTTGTGTGAGGAATTGTTGAGAAAAAATTGATTGTATTCTCAAGCATTACACAGGTTTTCCCTGATTGGCCAATAGAGGCATATCAAGAAGCCGCTCAACATATTTTGTCGGTGGTTGTATAAAAAATGGAGAACGGCCACCTCGTTCTCCTGTGCGTTGAGCACGAATCGAGGAAAGTAAACCTGGCAGGGTTGTATACCCTGTCAGGTTTCTTCGTTTACGGAATCAGCCGTAAATGCCCTTCGGCATCGTTCATGATTGACTGTTGCTCCCACCACATCGGATAGTACTCAATTGAAGCCCATCGTGGAGCCATGTCGTCATAGTGCGGGTGGTAGGCGTGACCGGACTGTCCGGTTGTGTGGAGCGCGAGCGAATTATCCAGGTTGCTCAAATCGACGACCTCACGCTCGGAGGGCAGCCAGTCGACCTCGAAGGATTCGCCCACTGTCCAGCCAGTGGCATTGACGATTCCGCTACCCCCACTGGTTTCGAATGGGCCGCGATTGAACAAAGCCTCAATCGGGCCGATGCCTGATTCACCCAAAGTCTCGTTCTGGAAGACAATTGTATGTAACTCGCCCCATGTCGGCCATTTAGCGACATTGCGACCATGCTCCTTTTGCATCTGCTTTATTGTTTCCTCGAAGGCCAGGGCAAAGATGTCATCGCGCGTTTCGACAACGGCTTCAGAGTCTTTGTCATCCCACCATGGGCTGTCAGGCTGGGTCACCAACTGGCGCATGACCTCGTACCAACGTGAACCGCCGCCGGGCCAGTATTCTTCGGGTAAATCATCGTTGAAGGTTTTCACCAACAGATTCCACCAAAACCACTCAAATACAGCTGCGGACTGTGAGTCGGCGCGGTTCTGGTAATCCCAGGAGCCAAGGAACTGATCTCGAACGGTGGCAAGTTCAGGGTCCAGTTCGACCGAAAGCAGAATAGGCACAAGTGTTTCGGCATTCGAATTCTTCGAGTCTCCATGCATGGATTGGAAGTAAGCGATGTCGATCTTCCCTGGAGCATTTTCGATCATGTCTGCGATGCGTTCGGCGCGGAAGCCGTAATCCCAGTCAGTTGTGACCAGGTATGGGTAATCCCAAGGATGGGTCTGGTTGTTGGCAGTGGCGATGTAGCCGCTATCAGGGTTGAAGGCGAAGGGCAATTCTTCGAAGGGGATGAAACCCGTCCAATCGTACTCATCCGTCCAGCCGGGAACAGGCAGACGACCATCGCCACCGGCGCGGATGGGGATATCGCCGGGCATCTGGTAGCCGATGTTGCCCGCCGTGTCGGCATACAAGAGGTTCTGCGCCGGGACGTGGAAACCCCGTGCCGCTTCACGGAACTGTTCCCAATTTTGGGCGTTGTTGAAGCCCCAGATGGCCTCGAAGGGAGTGGAGGGTTGCAGGGCTGTCCATGCCAGTGAGATGACGTAGTACTCTGGCAACTCGACGCCTGCTTTTTCCTTAAACGGCATGGCTTCTTTATCTTTCGGGTCAACTTCGTCTTTGAGTGGTCCATAGGTATCAGAAACAACCGGGCCATGCCGGGTGATACGGACAGTGATCTCGATGGGGTCGCCGCCACCGACATGGATGGTCTCTGTGCGGGTTTCGAAATTTACCCACTCACCGTTCACTTCGTATTGGTTTGGATTATCCGGGTTGACTCTTTCAATGTAAAGATCCATCACATCCGGGCCGACGTTAGTGAAACCCCATGCGATCTGGTCGTTGTGACCAGCCACCACGCCCGGTACACTCACAAAGGAGAAGCCCGTTACTTCCAGCGGACAGGCATCAGTTTCGGGTTGGCAATGCAATGCATTCTGATACCAAATGGACGGCATACGTTTGGCCAGATGCATGTCATTGGCAAACAAGGGCATACCAGATGTAGTCAACTTACCCGAGACAGTCCAGGAGTTTGAGCCGATGCCATCACCACGTGGACCAAGTACATTGTCAAGCAGAGCAATGTTTTGTTGGAGGGCGATCAAGCTTTCCGCGGGAATTCCAAAATGCTCTGAGGTTCCAGTGGATTGCTGCGCCGTGGCGTTGCCCTCCCCAATCTTCGGCACTATCACCGGATGATCCTGTGGGTATAGCGGGAAGAGTTCATTCACCTGTCCCGGGGTCAGCGTTTTGAGCAGAATGGCGCGTTCGATTTCATTGTCCATGTTACCCGCCAGATCCCAGGCCATGGCTTTGCCCCAGGTCAGTGAATGGATGGGAGCCCATGGTTCTATTTCATAATCGGGATTGAGCACGCCGGTCAGGATCAGGTATTCCAGGCTGAGTTCGACCGGTTCGCGGCTTTGGATGTAGGCGTTTACACCTGCGGCATAATCGTCAAGAATGGCCTTGGATTCAGGACTGAGCATGGCGTATTCCTGCTCCGCTGTTTGACGCCAGCCCAGTGTGCGCAGGAATTTATCAGTATCTACCTGGCCTTCTCCGAACATCTCTGATAACCGGCCGGAGCCGATGTGCCGCCAGAAGTCCATTTGCCAAAAACGATCCTGGGCATGCACGTAGCCCTGTGCGAAGAACAAATCGTGCAATGTGGTGGCATAGATGTGTGGAATGCCCATCCCGTCACGGTAGATGTCCACCGGGCCATCAAGTCCAGTGATTTGCAGCTCCCCATCTGTTTGTGGGAAGGATTTCGGTGCAACAGTGTTTGGAATGTAACTTTTTACGTAATACGTGCCGAATGCGCCTGCAAGTACAGCAAGAATGATCACCCCAATACCAACGCGCGAAAATACGAGCCCTACCTTTTTCATGTCACTCCTCCGAATGGTGAATTAAAGCGATTATACTCAAGAAAGAACACAGCAAAATGCAATTCGTAACGCTATTCAGGAGTGAAAAAAAAGTTAATGAACGCAAAGGATGCTCATAAGCTTTTTTTGTGGCTGGCTTTGTTGTTGGGGGGTATTGTCCGTTTCGCGCCGGTTGCAATGGCTGGCTTCCCGGTCAATGACGGCGGCATGTTCTACGTCATGGTCGAGGAACTCCAGGCCAGTCATTTCCTGCTCCCGGCTTTCACGCAATACAACCTGGCTGATATTCCTTATGCGTATCCCCCCTTTGGCCTTTACGCCAGCGCCTTGACCTCCAGCCTGCTCCGCATCCCTACCCTGGATGTCGTCCGCTGGCTGCCGCCCCTGGTCAGCACGCTGTCACTTTTGGCGTTCTATTTGTTGGCCGACGAAATCCTGGATTCCCGCATACAGGCTGCCCTCGCGACAATATTTTACGGGCTTGTCCCCGATTCTTTTGGATGGGCGATCATGGGCGGCGGGATTACACGTTCCTTTGGACTGTTATTCCTTTTCCTGACAATCGCATTCGCCAATCGCCTCTTTACACGGACCTCCAGCCTGCACGCCGCTCTAACAGCGACCTTCGGCGCCCTGGCTTTTCTCAGCCACCCCGAAACCGGACTGCAAGCCGCCGCGGCCTGTATCCTGCTCTGGTTCTTTCGCGGGTGCTCCATACGGACTTTGTTCTGGTCGGCGGCTGTCGCATTCGGAGTCGCGGCGCTGACAGCGTCCTGGTGGGGGACGGTGCTGGCGCATCATGGCCTGGCCCCCTTCCAGTCGGCGATACAGACTAGCGATAATGGCGCCTTTCACCTGGCCAAACTGCTGACGTTGCAACTTGGCGACGGTGTCTTCTTCAGCTTGACGGTGGCTCTAGGCTTGGTTGGCTTGCTGGCAGTTTTGGCGCGGCGAAATTTCCTGCTGCCAATCTGGCTGGTAGTGCCGTTCTTCGTAGATCCGCGCAGCGCAGGCGGTATGGCCTTTATACCCATGTCCATGCTGGCGGCATATGGCTTTGACCAGATGCTGGCGCCCGCCTTGCTCTCTTTGCGGCAGCGCGAGGGCGCGTGGCTGACCGATCACTTTGTGACCTTGAGCTTTTTCGTGATAGCTTTTTACCTTTTCTTTAGCTCAGGTATCTTTGGATTTGGGCTGGCAAGTGCGAGCCTGTCCGCGGCAGACCGTGAGACGATAGCCTGGGTGGATGCAAATATCCCACCCGGTAGTGACTTTTTGCTGCTAACGGGTGAGCAATATTCGATGAAGGACCCCTTCCAGGAGTGGTTCCCGGCATTGACCGAGCAGCACAGCCAGACAACGTTACAGGGCCTCGAATGGACTCTGGACGCGGACTTTTTCCCCTTTTATGGTGAACTGGTCGCTTTGCAGCATTGTGCTGACGCCCGCTGTATCGAAGCCTGGGATGAGCGTACTGGATTGGAGCACCAGTATCTTCTCATCAAAGTGTTGCCGGAAGAGAGCAACTCTCCGGTGCGGGCATCGCTGGCGTTGCTGTTGAATTCTGTCCGAGATTCCAGCCAATATGAGCTTATTTACGAGACGGGGAATGCTGTAATCTTTAAGCATTAAGAGAGCGCTCGGTAATTCAAAACAACTCTTTCCTCATGTCATTCTGAGCGCCCGTAGGGAGCGAAGAATCTCGCATCTTAACTGAATTTTCCCATAAGAACCTGAGATTCTTCGCAGCTACGCGGCTCAGAATGACATCTGGATCGTGGCGGTTGTAAAAACGACGAGCGCCGATTTTTCACAGCGCTCACATCGCTTACTGTTTTGCCAGTGGTAAAATTTACTTGACCGTTCCCAGCAGCCTAGGGTACCAGTACCACAAAATATCTGCGGCGCGTTTGCCGTGTACGGAAGCAGACTTGTCCTGCAGGATGGTCGGGGGATAGTAGCCGCGGCTGACGAGACCGCCTACCCATTGGCGCTGGTTGATCGCTGTCAGCATGGATTCGTAAATATCGGCTTGCAGTTGCAGGTTCAGGGTCACGGAGGGTGCGTCCGGGTTTGGGGGGCTGAGTTGCGTCCAGTGCAGGCATCCGCCGCGTCCGTCGGAGAGACATCCGCTGGCTGATCCGCTGGCCGAAGGGTAAGCTGCTGCAATAATGACCGGCTTGCCGAGCAAGGAAGCCAGCGGTGAAACGTTGGTGTCCAGCAGGCGGCCGGCTTCGTCGGTCATACTCTCTTTGGATGGGTTGGATGAATCGCTCAGCTTCAAACTCCATAGCAGGTAGACGCCATCGATGTCGCTCAAGAAGCCGAGTGGCGTATCCACGTACTCGTGGTCATAGGATAGCGCCCAAAGGATCGTTCCCCGGAAGTGCGTACGCACTTCGGCGATGATAGATTTCCAACGGGTTTCGGCATCAGCCGGAACGCCCGATGAGGTTGTGCCGCCCGCCAGTGTGCCATTGGGTAGGGCCGGTTCGATCCAGTCGCCGCCCAGGATCAACGTCTGCGCACCGGATTGGGTGGCCAGATCGGCGAAGTTGATGACAAAGGCGCGGTAGTGGTCGAACCAGGCTTGCCACCAATCCCCATTCTTCGGAGCAGATGCCCAGAAATCGTCCGCGTTAGATGCGAAGCGCGGTGTAGGAAAGATCGCCACGTTCATATTCAGTGCACGCGCCTGCGCGACCATGCGATAGGTGTCGTTCCAGAACGAGTCTTTGCCGGGAACGGGGGCTAACACCAGTGGGAAGGATTTGCCATAGGTCCAGGTGGGCGTCAATATGACCCAGTTTGAACCAAGCGCCTGGATATTTTGCATAGCCTGCGGCATGGCTGTAACCCAGTTCGGGTGTTGGGTCGGTTGCAGTTCCACGCCTGCCATGAAATCGTTTTGACGGACGGTCACTGGTATGCCTACCAGATTGCCGGGTTGAGAGCTTTCGAGCCAAACCCAAGCATTGACGGTGTCCTTGATATCCTGCGGGGCTAGGCTGGTCGTCACCTGCCGTCCGTGCGAAGAATCGCCCATGGTGGCAGTATCGTCCGCGCTGCCACATTGACCGGCACGGCAGTAGCGGTAGCCAAAGGAACCCAGGATACTGAGCGGGCTGTAGAGTTTGTACACCCAGCGGTTATTGCCAATCGGCCACATCGGGACGGGTTCGGTCCAGCCGTAGGGGTTGAACTGGATATAGACGATATCGACAACAGGAGTGTTGGTGGGTACATCCGCTTCGAACAAGATGGGCGAAGAGCTGCCTGCCTGCCAGGTTTCCACGGATTCGTTGATGACTGTATCTGTTCCTGGAACGATCAATTGCCTGACGACAAACTCGCTGTTGGTTCTGTGTTCCGCGTTCCAGAATCCATCTCCTAACGTGTATTTATAACGGATGTCCGCTCCACTCGGCAGGCGCAGGGTTATGGTATAGCGCCCGTCCGGCAGGGCCGTCATGATCGGCATACGGTCAGCCACGGCGCTGATGCCGCCACGCAGGTCGGCAAACGTATTGCCAAGCTGGAACAGGTTCCCACCCAGGCGCACCGGCGCGCCCGGCAAGGTGTTGGACGGCACTGTGATGTTGAAGGTGACATTCACCAGGGGCGCAGGTTTCAAGAAAAGCTTGACCGGTGTGTTCAGGTTTTCAAGTACCGTTGCGCCCTGCTGGAAGGTTTGGTAAGTGCCATCCAGTGCGTATGCGACCAAATTGTGGGTACCGGGGGACAAACCCTCCAAATCGAAGCGCCCGGCGGAATCAGTGATGGTTTGTACGCCACCGGCCGTGACCATGATATTGGCCAACGGACCACCCCCCTCTACATAGACCTCACCTTGAATGCTACCGGTCTTGCCCGCAAAAGTGCGGTCGATCCAACTTGCGACCATATCGCGCGTCTCTCCCGGACCGTTGACCTGGTACAAACGATAACGGACAGCTACATCTGTACCGCTGTCTTCTTGTAGCTGCACATTGGAGCGGCGAACATAACGATATTTCACAATCGAGTTGAGCGAAAGGGGCAAGGAAACCGCGTACGTCTGCGGGTCGCGGGGCTGCATCGGGTAGAGCACGCTGTTCAGCGCCAAGCCCGTGACCTCGTCGAGGATGGCAATCGCCAGGCTCTCGCCTTGTGCTAACGGTTCAGGGATGACCGCTATAAAGGTTACCTGTGCCATGGGCCTGGGCGTCGGGGTTGGCCCACTGGGAGCAGGAGATGCGGTGGGGTTTCCACCTCCGCCAGGAAACGATGGCAGTTTAATCAAGGACAACTGGCAACCGGAACTGCTTACGATAAAGATGAAAAGTAACGCAAGAAGGCCAAGCTTTCGTGTGCTCGGTTTTATCAAATTCATTCTCCCTCCTGGGGGATTTCTTGTCTACCTTCACGGCGGGTTCTTCCACGATAGGCGATAAAGCTTAATCCAATGCTGACAAAATAAAGCAGGCTCATGGGCGCCATAACCAGGGCCATGTTGACCGGGTCTACAGTCGGCGTGATGGCTGCTGCCAGGATGGCGATCACTACGATGGCAATACGCCAATGTTCGGAAAGCACTTTCGGTTTGACGAATCCAATTGCCGTGAGCACATAGATCACCAACGGGAACTCAAAGGCCACCCCGATCCAGAACATCACGCCGGTGATGAAGTTGAAATAAGACGCCGGGCGCAGTTCGGCCTGGATGCCCATGAAATTGAGTAGGAAGGGTAATGCGGCGGGCATCATGATGTAATAGGCGAAGGCCATACCGCAAACAAAGAGCAGGGTCGCCAGTGGGATAGCGATCAGTCCGAACTTGCGCGAGCCAGGTCTCAGGCCGGGAGCGGCGAACAGCCAGAATTCGAAGGCGATGTAGGGGAATGAGATTGCTAGGCCGGAGAGCAGCGCCACCTTCATGAACACGCCGATCGATTCGGTCACTTCGATAGCTCTTATTGTTTCCAAACCGCCAACCGGCCCTGCCAGATATTCGATCAGGCGCTGTGTAAAGATAAAAGAGATACTAACGGCCAAAGCCAGCACCAAGATGGAGCGCAGTAAATGTTTTCGCAGGTCTTCGACCTGATCCCACATCGCCTGGCGAATATTTTTGTCTGTGACTACACCACTGACCACATCCATCAGGGCGTGCTCATCAGGTTCTTCGGTCAGGAATTCCTGGATTTGGCGATAGGCGCGGAAGGGGAAGGAGATGACCCACCAAAGCAGGCGAAAAGGAACTGTGATCAGTCGCCACAGGCCGTAAAAGAACTTACGCATTCTCGTTGGTTTCCTTGTGGTTTTCTTTGGCCTTTTCTTGCGCAGGTGGCGGGATCATATCTGGAGAGGCGATACTGTTATCGGGTTCCTCAGCAGGCGCAGGCTTGGGCTGATGCGGTTTAGGTTTGGCTGAGGCAGGATTGGCCCAGGTTCCGAATCCCTTTACGTCGGTTGCTTCCTTGATCTCTTTTCCAATCTTGCCCACATCTTTCTCGAGATCTTCCAGATTTGCCTCGCGCATCAGTCGATTGGGTAAATTGCGAATTTCGCGCGAGGTATCGCGGAATGCGCGCCATCCATCGGAGGTAGTCAGGTCTCGTAGCCAACGGCCAATCGTGCGGGCGGTCTTTTCCAGGTCCTTGGGGCCAAGCACGATCAGTGCGATTAATATAATGAAAACAAGTTCAGTAGGACCGATGCCAAAGATGTCCATATTTATCTTGGGTTCTCCTGTTGCAGGCTTCGACGGATTTCATGTTGGTGGTCGGCCAGGCTGCCCAGAACGCCGTTGACAAAGCGGGGCGCACTGTCGGAGCCATAGAGTTTTGCCAATTCAACCGCCTCATTGATGGCGACTTTGATCGGCGTGCTTCCCTCTTGCGAGGCAAATTCCCAGCAGGCGATGCGCAGGATATTGCGGTCGATGGCCGCAATCTGATCGAGCGGCCATTCGGGGGCATATTGGGCGATGATTTGATCGAGGGTTTCGAGCAGGGGAAGTACCCCAAAGATGATCTGGCGGGCAAACTCCCCCAGTTCATCCGTTAAGGGAGTTTCCTCCAGCCGCGCCTTGAGAACTTCGCCTGGAGGATGGTTAGTTACATCTATTTCGTAAAGTGCTTGCAGGGCCAGGCTGCGCGCCCTGGTGCGGGACTTCATACGGGTTCAGGCCTCGATGCTTTCCTCGTAATCTATATCTTCGATGTGGATATCAACGTGGCCGACATCCATCCCGACCATTTCCTGAATGGCGCGAGCCACCTTGTGTT
>CAZLOC010000059.1:0-13445 GCA_964560935.1 uncultured Anaerolineaceae bacterium
GACCTTTCGGGGAGGGATTATAGCATGGGAAGGTATGAGGAAGATAAGAAAAACCGGGCAGGGTATTCCTGCCCGGTCCCTTTACGTTTGGGTGCGTTCCAGATTTCCTCCACCAGCCTTATTGCGCCCTCCTGGTGTATTCGAGCCGCCCAAGAAACTGAAACGCACCCGATCCCCTGGATTCCCCCACCAATGTACAAAGTGGAAACTTCCACTATAAAGTGTAGAAAATTTCGGGCGCCAATTCAATAGACACAGCTTTACTGGATATAGACATTTGTACTGATTTATTGAAAAGCATTGCAATTCGGAGTATATTTTGCTACGCTATGCATAATCGAGGGAAGGACACGATGACCAGCCGACCCATCCGCGTCACCATCCTGGACGACCATCAGGGCATTATTGATGGCTATGTTTATCGTTTAAGCAGCGCCCCGGGCTTCGAGATCGCCGCCACCATCAGCTATGGCGAGGACCTGGAACCGACGCTGGCCGCGCATCCCAGCGACGTGCTGCTGCTCGACATCAACGTGCCGACCTCCGCCGATAACCCGAATCCCTATCCCATCCTGCACAGCATCCCCAGCCTGCTGCAAAAATATCCCAACCTGGACATCCTGGTCATCTCGATGTTTGCCGAACGCAGCCTGATCAAAGCCGTCATGGAAGCCGGTGCTAGTGGGTATATTTTGAAAGACGACCAGGCTACCATCCGCGACCTGGCGAATGTGGTTGCTTCCGTTGCAAATGGGGGGGTCTACTTCAGCCAGAAGGCGCACAAGCTCTTCCTCAAAAACCAGCGCATCGACGACAACGCTCCACTGACTTCCCGGCAATTGGAAGCCCTGTCCCTGTGTGCGGCCTACCCGGATTGGACCAGCGCCGACCTGGCGGAGAAGATGGCTGTTTCCCATTCGACGGTCCGCAACCTGCTCTCGGGCGCATACATCCGTTTGGGCGTGCACAACCGCACCGCAGCCATCGCCAAAGCCCGCCAACAGGGCTTGATCACGCCCGATCCGCCCGTACTTACGGAGTAGCTATCCCGGGCGGAGATACCTCGATTGCGTCGAAGAGTTTCCAAACCGGCGCAATGACTTCATCCAACAAACTTTCAATCGACTCTGGACGCGCCAACTCGGCTGTCTGCAGGGCTTCCTGGGCAGACTGATACCTGCGCAGCAACTGGTCCATGCAATAACTGACCGCTCCGCAACGCACCAAAATATCTTGCGCTTCCTGCAAGGCATTTTCATCCGATATTTCCCCGCAAAGCTCCAGAAAACGCGAGCGCTCGGGGTGGTCTACCACTTTTGCAAAAAGGATCGGCAGCGGCGAGCGTCCCTGCAACCAATCTGGGTTGGCAGGCACGGCCAGCGTGTCGCTCAGGTCATCATGGATTTGGATCATCTCTCCATACAGATTTCCCAATTCTTTCAACTTTCCGGCCGTTTCGATAGAGGTTCCACCTAAAAGTGCGCCAATTTGCAAAGCTGCTCCGAAGAAAGGGGAACTCTTGGTTTGAACAATGCGCCAGTAAGCCGTTTCATCTATGGGGCATTTTACATCCCAGGATTGCCCCAGAGCGGTCATAAGGTACATCCGATTGAAGCTGGTTAGGGCTATGGATAGTATAGCTGGTTCGACCCCACTGCGAACGATCGCCTCCAACCCGGCGGCTTGAAATGCACAAGCCAGGTTCGCCGCAGCAGGCGCGCCAATGCGCTGATATTCGCCGCGCGGATCGGCATCCAGCATGTCATCAACCAGAATAATGCTGATGTGGCTGCAACCCATAGCAATCACTGCTGGGACGGCTTGTTCAGGAGTTCCGCCTATCGTTTCGCACGCTCGCACAGGCAGGGACCAATGATATGGTTTGGCAGATGCGATGCGCTGGAACAGGATTTGCATTTCTTCCCAGGCATTCACCCCAGAAATGCCCAAAAAGCCATTGATGGCTTGCTCATAGATATCCATTTTTATCTCTCCTGTAAACTGGCCGAGGATCAACTCGGCCAGTTTACAAAATCACAGTTGCTCCTGAATTAAGCAGGTGTAACTAACTTGTGCTCCAGATGGCCCAGGTTAAATCGCCTTGAGCATTTACAATCTGGATTCGGCTGGCCCGCGTTAGCTGCCTCAGGCGACGTTGATAATCATTCTGAGCCTTCGCGGTTGAAGACAGCCATTGGTGGAAAGCTTGCATGTTCGACATGGGAAAAACCTCCTACTATGTGGATTTGAATTTTGACGGTACACGTACGATAAATCGGGGGAACTTTATTCTTGCGCTATAATCGAACCACCTCCTTTCTACTCCTTCAAAAGTGCTTGGTACACTGGCAGGTTATTGCAATGCGAAAAAAAATTTTCCAAAACTGGCTTTTATCCGAGATATTGCTCACCTTGTCTGTTTTAGCTTTACTCCTGGCCTATACGTATGCTTATATTTTCAAGGCGCCCTACGCCGGTTTTTATGTCAACCCCACTGACGGCCAGGTACTTACGATTTACGAAGTAGTAGATCCTGCAAACCTTCTTCAGGAGGGAGACGTAGTCGAGCGAATTGGTTCGATCACCTGGGATGAATATTACAAAAATGCCAGGCAGGGTTTGTTCGAAAACGCGCAACGGGGACAAATTATCGATATCACTGTCATACGAAACAACCAGCGCCTGACCATTCCATGGGAGTTCCCGGGATTCAATTGGGCTGAATTCTGGGCACGCGCCTTCAACATCTGGTGGCTGGCATATATTTTCTGGTTCTTTGGAATGATCATCCAACTGTTCATGCGTCCGAAG
Organism: uncultured Anaerolineaceae bacterium; assembly: GCA_964560935.1. GTDB lineage: Bacteria > Chloroflexota > Anaerolineae > Anaerolineales > Villigracilaceae > JAABUE01. The sequence continues at coordinate 2,812 of CAZLOC010000059.1, forward strand.
GACACGCGTTGGTCATTACTGATCGGTGCAAACTATTTGACTGCCTTCTGGGTGATCAACGGTACACTGTCCGCTTCGCATATCTGGGGGAGTTCAATTTTGTTGCACGCGACGACATGGCTTGCTTTACCTGTCTATCTCCACCTGCATTGGATTTTCCCAAAACCATTGACGCGAACCCCGACGTGGCTATGGGGTATTTTCTATCTCGTCGGTTTGGTGTTCGCAGTGGGGGAAATGCTGCAATTTCTACCAAGAAACTTTTATTTCCTGGGGTTTCTCTTACTCCTGGTCGGTAGCATCGTCTTGCTGGTGATTCATTACATCCGCCTGCCCGCGGAACGACGTATGATCGGGCTACTGGTAACAGCTATTGGAACGGCCATCACCCCTTCGATAATTTTGGGTGTTGTTGGGGCTCTGGGAAAAGTTCCTCAGATCGGTCCGTTGGCGTTGCTTGCTTTACCGATCATGCCGGGAGCTTACTTTTACATCGTTTACCGAGGACAACTACACGGCGTGGAACTGAGAGCCAACAAACTGGTTTCCATCTATGCATTTCTTATTCTGCTTTTCACAGTTCTGGGTGTCTTGATCACTCCTGCTCTGGTCCTGCCTATTTCATCCCAGGAAATGGTTTTCCTTACAATGGTAATGAGCATATTGGCCTCATTAGTGTCGATCCTGGTTTTCCCCGCTTTTCAGGTTTTCATAGAACAGCGTTTCCTGGGGATCAGGCTTCCCTATCAAAATTTGCAAGAGGCTTATTCCGCCCGGATCATCACCAGCACTTCCCTCGATAGTCTGGCCAGCCTGCTGAAGCAAGAGATCCTGCCCAGCTTGCTCGTGAGACAGTTCGGTTTCCTGCAAATTGAGAATCATTCCCCCAAGGTGCTTCTGGCTCTTGGCTTTGACGAAGAGCACATCCTGAACGGATATGACCTCTCCTTCCTTTTGTCCTCCGCAGAACGATACCGTCCCGTTCAACTGGTGGACAAGGAACAGCCCTACCCGTGGGCGAGGCTCATACTTCCCCTCCGAGTCGGGCAAAATATCCTTGGGTTCTGGCTGCTGGGCCGCCGCGACCCGGATGACCTGTATGGGCAGGCTGAGATTCCCATTCTTCAATCACTTGCCAATCAGACAGCAATTGCCTTGAGCAATATCCTTCAAACCGAGCGCCTGCGCGCCATGTACCAGGCAAATGTCAACCGCTACGAAGAAGAACGTCTGCACCTGGCTCTCGACCTGCACGACAGCATCCTGAACCAAATGGCTGTTCTAATGATGAATCTAGATGTCCTGCCATCGACGAAGTTCCAAAAAGCCTACGATGATCTCACCCAACGCTTGCGCGAGATTGTCAGCGAACTGCGCCCGCCTATGCTCAACTACGGCCTGGAACCCGCTATCCGCGAATTAGCCGATAACCTGATGGAGCGCAACGAAGAGACAGTGCAGGTAAGTGTGGATTTACTAGCTGATGAAACCAGATACCCACAAAAGACCGAACTGCATCTTTTCCGCATCGTGCAAGAGGCCTGCGAGAATGCCTTGCGCCATGCGCATGCCAGGAACATCACCATTTCCGGGAGTCTGGGCGTACAGGAAATCAACTTACATCTGCAAGACGATGGTGTGGGCTTCGATCTGGGTGAAACCCTGGATCTGGATACCCTGATTGCCAAAAAACATTTCGGATTGGCTGGGATGATCGAGCGTGCTGCAATCATCGGTGCAGAGGTCAGGATCGAATCCAAGCCTGAGGAAGGAACGAGGATTCAACTCGCCTGGAAGCAGGGTCGTGCATGAAATTAATATTTGATTGTTAAAGATCAGGGTAGTCAATAAATGTGGGTCGTTTTTGCTATGCAAGTTATAAATTGGCAAAAGCCTAAAATCCATCGATATTCACTTGAATTTTCTCAAGTACTCCTTAAGTTTTTTGGGGGACTGAAAAATGACTGATTTCGGTACACAGTTACGCATAATCCGCAAACGATGTATCGACCCGGATATCCCCGGGCGGGGCCTCACACAGGAACAATTTGGAGAGCTTGTAGGCAGAGAACTGGGTATTCAGGGGAGTTTCAGCGGCGCTGCCGTCAGCGATTGGGAACGAGGCAAGAGCAGAATCCGTGCAGATGATCGCCTGGTGCTCGTTAGCTTGCTTATCGTTCTACGGAGACAGGGAGGCATCAGGACTGTTCCAGAAGCAAATGAATTGTTGGAGGAGGGAAATTATCGAGCGCTAAACCTGGCTGAGATAGAAAAGGTTTTTCCTGGGGATCATGAACCGGCGGACTCGCACTCTCAACAAAAGGACCATCAGAGTTTTCCCCCATTGTCTGCAGAAAAATTGCTCCTCATTTCCAGCGAGGAGTTAAGAGCCTTGCTGGTTAAGGCTAAAGAAGGTCCGGAACCGGCCTGGCCGCGTATGCTTGTGGCTTTGCTTAGACTATTTCTAGATCGTTGGACAGTATTGCATAGCTTGAAAGCTCTTTTATGGTTCTGGATCTGGCTGTTTGCCTGGGGCCTGATGGCAGCCTCATTACATTGGCCTTTTTCCAATCACGAAGATGCCATATCCGTTGTGAGAATGTACATTGGGGGCACACTGGCGATCCCCCCTCTCATCGGTCTACTTACAGATACCAAGAATAATATCTTTTGGCAACAACACAACCTGGCGACTGCCGCCGTAACTAGACTCTATACTCATCAGGGCGCCTTTATTGGTTTTCACCTTGGTTATTTTGGGGCATTTGTTATCGGCTTGTTTAGATACTATTTCCACCAATACCCTACAATCTGGTTCGACCTGACGGTAATGTTATTCCCTCTGATGGTTGGTTATATGGGAGCCAGGCTTGTGCCTTATAACCTCTGGCAAGCGTATGGCCGCTTGAATTTGACCGACGGAGAAGTCTTCTTCTTTTTTGTAGTATTTGGGCCGTTGTGGGGCTTCCTGTTTTTGGAAATCTATCCATATCTCTTAAATCCAATCATCGGTGCGATTATTATTTTGTTGGCTGTTACCACACTGGTCATCCTGATGGCCTGGCAATACAGGCAAAAAGGTAACGCTGTCATCCCTGTTTATTGGTGGATAATCTTCCTTGGCTTAATTTTGACTTGCCAAATCGCTGTATTCTTCATCAAGTAAGCTGTAACACGGGCCAGCAACTCACTGAGTTTGTAACCTATTCCCGCTTTTTGAACAAAGTTGACAACACAGCATTCAAATCTGGGTGCTCTTCTTCCCCTTTGAAATGTGCCAACCGCCTATAGACATCCCCCGCCGCTGCATGGAATCCACCCGGCAGACCGGCGGACTCGAACGTGGACGCGATCTCGTCCATTTCGCTGACAAAACGCCAGGCTTTGGCCGTCACGCGTCTGGCCCGACGTTCGGCCTGCTCAGTGAATCCCGGCTCGTCCCGCTCCCATTGCGCGGACAACTCCGCCCGCACGCCGGAGGCTTCGGCCAGAGCCAGGATGGCGGTCAGCAAGGCGGTAGTCCCTTTGGTGTAGGCCGCGTAACACATTTTCAACGCGGAGGCCCTGCCAATCTCATCCCCGATCAGGCTGACTTCAAACGGGCCTGCCGAAAAGCAATTTGCAATCCTTCCCGCTTCTTCTCCCGAAAGGTATAGCCGGGTCTCACCGGGAGTCCAGGCTGGGCCACCGATGATGCCGCCGTCCACGAAGGTGATACCTGCGCCTGATAGCATTTCGCCGATACGTTCCGCTTTTTGAGGCGAGATAGCGTTCGCATCCAGATAGAGACCTTTGAAACCGTGCGCAATAACCTGCCCCGCCACGTCTTCTGCGGCGTGCGGCGGGCAAATACTGATAATGATCGAGCAGGTTTTGCACAACTCGGTTAATGTGCCCAGGTCATGCAGGTTATGCTCGGATGCGCGCGCCAAGGTTGCGTCACTCCGCCCTTCGGAGGTGTAGCAGACCCGGTGTCCGGAGCGAAGCGCGCAGGCGGCGACGAAGATGCCCATCGCGCCTGGGTGCAGGATTCCAATCGTTTCAGTCATAATTTCTCCGAAGTAGCTTGTTGGTTGAGTAGCCTGTAGCGATAGCGAAGGGCATATCGAAACCAACGGGCATTTGTAAAATTTGAATTTGTGGTTTCGCTACGCTGCTTCGTAGCTACTTCAACCAGCGGGGCTCGCAATGACATTTGACATTCAGTATAGTCCTTAAAATACCCGATATTTTAAGAGTGCCAAAGGTCTAAAATGAAACAGGCGTGCTATAATGCGCATGAGTCCCCATGTCGTTCGCACACCTGCATGTCCACACCGAATATTCGCTGCTCGACGGCTTCTCGAACATCAAGAAGCTGGTGCAGCGCGCCAAGGAACTGGACATGCCCGCCGTAGCCATCACCGACCACGGCACGATGTTTGGGGTGATTGATTTTTACAATGCCGCCACTGCGGCTGGGGTCAAGCCGATTATCGGCATGGAAGCCTACATGGCAGCGCGGGGGATGAAAGACCGCGATTCGAAACTCGACCGTTCGTCTTATCACCTGCTGCTGCTGGCCGAGAATGAGACCGGCTACAAGAACCTGCTCAAGATCGCTTCGGCGGCGCAGTTGGAAGGCTTCTATTACTACCCGCGCATCGACCATGACTTCCTGGCGGCGCACTCAGACGGGCTGATCTGCACCAGCGGCTGCATGTCGGCGGAAATCCCACGCGCGCTGCTAGACGACAACCCCGAAGAGGCCGTGCGGCGCATGAACTGGTACTACGATGTCTTTGGACACGACCGCTTTTTCGTAGAACTCCAGCACCACAACATCAAGGAAATCACCGATCTCAACCGGCGGTTGGTGGAACTGGGCGCACGTTACTCGGCTCACTACGTTGCCACCAATGACGTGCATTACATCAATCCCGAAGACGCCAAACTCCAGGACATCCTGCTGGCCATACAGACCAACTCGCTGTTGAGCGATAAAGACCGCATGAGGATGACGGATGACTCCTACTACCTGCGTACAGCGCAGGAGATGGCGCAGTTATTTGCCGAGGTGCCCGAATCGCTCAGCAATACCCTGCTCATTGCCGAGCGCTGCAACGTGGACCTGAGCTTCAAAGGCTACCACCTGCCTGATTTCGATGTCCCCGAAGGCTACACCCCTCAGACCTACTTGCGGTACCTGTGCGAGGCAGGGGCGCGCCGCCGCTATGGGGAGCGTGCAGAGAGCCAGGAAGTCCGCGAGAGACTCGACTACGAATTGGGCATTATCCACGATATGGGCTTCAACGCTTACTTCCTGATCGTGTGGGACTTGTGCCGGTATGCTCGCGAGAACGGGATCTGGTACAACGCGCGCGGCTCGGCGGCCGGGTCTATCGTCGCGTTCACACTGGACATCACGCTGGTCGACCCGCTCGAGCACGATCTCATCTTCGAGCGCTTCCTCAATCCCGGCCGCATCAGCATGCCTGATATCGACCTGGACTTCCGCGACGATCGCCGCGCCGAGATGATGGAATACTGCGCGCACAAATATGGCGACGATAAAGTGGCCTCCATCATCACCTTTGGCACGATGGGCGCGAAGGCCGCCATCCGTGACGTAGGCCGCGTGATGGACATCCCCCTGCCCGAAGTGGACCGTATTGCCAAGCTGGTGCCGTTCGTCTCTGGAAAAACCGTGACGCTCAAAGAACACGCCTTGGAAGTTGCAGAATTCAGGCGAATCTACGAATCCGAGCCACATATCAAGGAGTTAGTGGATACCGCCATGGGCATGGAAGGCACGGTCCGTAACGCCGGGACGCATGCCGCAGGTGTGGTGATCGCCGATAAACCACTGATCGAGTATTTGCCGCTGCATCGTCCCACCTCCGGCTCGGAAGAGACGCCCATCAAGTCGGTTACACAGTTCGAGATGGGCATTCTCGACTCGCTTGGCATGCTCAAAGTGGACTTCCTGGGGCTGGCCACACTGAGCACCATGGCGCGCGCTTGCGACCTGATCAAGCAGCGGCATGGCATCGAATTCAATCTCGATAACATCCCATTGAACGATCCTAAAGCATTCGAGTTGCTTGGCAACGGGCAGACCGCGGGCGTCTTCCAGGTGGAAGGCGGCGGCATGACGCGCTGGCTGGTGCAGATGAAGCCACAGTCGCTTGACAACGTCATCGCCATGGTGGCGCTCTACCGTCCCGGCCCGATGCAGTTCATCCCCGATTACATCGCGCGTATGCACGGCGAAGCGGAAGTGGAATATCGTCACGAAGCGCTGCGACCGATTTTCGAAGACACCTATGGCATCCCGGTCTATCAAGAACAACTGATGAACGCTGCCGTGCAATTGGCGGGTTATACCCAATCCGAAGCGGATGACCTGCGCAAGGCCATTTCCAAGAAGATTGGCGATAAAGTCAGGAAGCATCGCGAACAATTTGTGACAGGCGCGACCCAAAACGGCATCCCGCAGGAAACCGCCGACCTGATCTTCAGCGACTGGGAAGAGTTTGCCAGGTATGGATTTAACAAGAGTCATGCGGCCGATTATGGCGTCATCGCCGTACAGACCGCGTACCTGAAAGCCCATTATCCTGCCGAGTACATGACCGCGCTGCTGACGGTCACTCGCAACGATACGGCCAAAGTCGCGCTCTATGTAGCCGATGCCCGTAGCATGGGCATCCCTGTCTTGCAGCCGGATATCAACAAATCCGAGTGGGACTTCACGATTGAAAACGGGGGTGATAATGAGACAGCCATCCGGTTTGGCTTCAGCGCGGTCAAGAATGTGGGCGAAGCCCCAGTCAATCTGGTTCTGGAAGCCCGCAAAGACAGGCCTTTCAAAGACCTGAACGATTTTGCCCGTCGGGTAGACCTGCGCGCCGTCGGCAAGCGTGCGCTGGAATGCCTGATCAAAGTCGGTGCACTGGACGCCTTCGGTAGCCGCGCCGCGTTGCTGGCTTCCCTTGATCGCATTGTTGCCGTCAGTAATTCTCATTTCCAGGCCGTGCGCGCCGGGCAGATGTCACTCTTCGGCGCAGAAACGGGTGTCACCGAGAGCATTGTGCTGCCCGAAGTCAACGATGTGGACAAGCGCGAAATGCTCAACTGGGAGCGCGAGTTGATCGGCCTGTATCTCTCCGACCACCCGCTCTCGTCTTACCAGAAGCAGCTCTCCCAGATCGTCAGTTACTTCTCTGGTCAGTTGCCCGAAGCGCAACACGAAGAAAAAGTCCGCGTGGCCGGGCTGGTCACCAGTATCCGCCCTTACCAGACCAAGGCGGGAAAACCGATGGGCTTCGTCACACTGGAAGACATTCAGGGCGTGATCGACCTGGTCTTGTTCTCGCGGGCGTGGAGACAGTTCTCGGACGTTCTGGTTGTCGGGCAGATTATTATTGTCGAAGGCAAGGTAGACGCCAACAGCAGCCCGCCGAAAATTCTGGTGGACAGCGTGCAGACGGAATTCGCGCTCAAGATTTCTGTGGACGAACTGGCCGTCCCGCTTCAAACCAAGCCGGTCCCTGCTCCCGTTATATCATCCTCGACGGGGAAACAAACTGTTGCACCACCTGTAAGACGGGATGTCATCCAGTCCCACACTGTAGCCGAATCCGCGCCGACGTATGCGGCCGAACCTGAATGGAGCAATGACGATGTCCCGCCGCCACCGGATGCCTTCCCTCCCGGCTGGGACGATGCCTGGCAGCCCGATTTCGAGGCTGCGCAAATAGCCTCCCGCCCCGAACCCAAGTTCAAGAAGGATGAACCGGTCTCCTTGTCGCCGGAAGTTGTCCCTGCCCCAGCACCCGAACCGGAAGCCGAGAAACCGTCGACGCCTGAGATAGGGGAAGCCCCCTTTAAGGATGATACAAGCCTAGAGCCCAGGTCTGAAGCGCAGCCGGGTATGGTCGTGCAAGCGGTGGAAGCATCCGTTCATTCGGCGGCCAAACTCCCGTCACTGTACGCCCCCATGGCGCAGGCAGAGGACCGCGCGCATCCACCGCAGCAGATCACCGTCTTTCTGCGCCCGACCGGCGACCGGGAACGCGACAAGCGCCGCATCAAAATCCTGTACGGAACGCTGATCTCATTCCATGGGAGAGATAAATTTACTTTCCAGATTTTCGAAAACGGGAAAGGGCACCTGATCGATTTTCCCAACGATACAACACGGGTGTGCCCGGAAGTTCTGGCGCGGCTGAAGAACCTGATGGGGGAGGAGAGCTGGCGGATTGAAGAGATTACGTTTCAATAGACGTGCAACGAATTGTATTACACCGGTCGCATTCGTCCCGCTGGCAAAGCAGAGCCAGCGAATTTCTTTTTATAATAGTCTCTACTGCCCGGAGCAAAGGATCGAGCGGAATGGCTTCGATAAAACTGTCGCCAATTTCCACCCGGCGGCTGACATGCTCGATGTCGGGTCGGATGGCTTCGAAACCGTCCGAACAGCCGGGAAAACTTGGGCACTCAACAATGCATTTTTGGGTCAATGCCCAGCGCACGAATTGCCGTCGCCCGACCAATTTCTCCGCATAGTGCATGCTGGTATTGACTGTATGGTTCACACCTAGTAGCAGTACCCAGCCATCCTGGTCGGCCAGCGCTCCAATCGGTGCAAAGGGATTGTAGATGGTTTGGGTATTCAGCATGCCGTTCGCATTGGCGCCGGTAAACGAAAGGATAGGATGCGCTGTACGCATGGCGCCAGGGTAGCGACGCAGCGTTTCTGGCAATATCCCCATCAATGGATCAGCAGGCTTGTTCAGGTGGAAAGGCTCGGCCATGCGGTTCAAGTCGCGGTAGCGGCCATAAGTCAGGCCATTGTTGGGTGGACCGACTTCGGGAATGACCATGGTCTTGTAGGTGAAGGTTGGCATGATCAGCCCACTTACAGAAGCCAGCAGCGCCCGTAAAATCGTTTCCGGTCCGCCTTCAATATCCCCGAAAGGTTTGAGAGATGCGTGCGCAATGGCAGGCTTGTTCCCTAATTCAAGGCTGTCGAGTGCCGATTTGAAATCTTCGCTAGTGAGCATGCTTTACGCTGTCAGGAAATCTTTTCCCTATTTCCCTTTCCAGTTCGGTTTGCGTTTCTCAATGAAAGCCTGCATACCTTCTTTTTGATCTTCGGTGGAGAACAAACTGTAGAACAGTTCTTTCTCTTTGGACAAACCATCGGTCAGCGATCCTTCAAAGACCGCGTTGACCGCTTCCTTGCCTGCGCGGATCGCGACCGGCGCGCGACTGGCGACCTCTTCCGCCAGCGAGAAGGCTTCGTTCAAGAAACTTTCCACCGGGACCACCCGGTTGACCAATCCGAACTGTAGCGCTTCCTGCGCAGACAGGGTGCGGTTGTTGAGCACCATTTCCATCGCGATCGCCTTGCCGACGGCCAGGGTCAGGCGCTGGGTCCCACCTGCGCCGGGGATGACACCGATGGTGATCTCAGGCTGCCCAAATCTGGCTTTTTCCGAAGCCACGATCATGTCGCAGGACATGGCCAGTTCGCAGCCGCCGCCTAAAGCCCAACCCGAGACCGCTGCGATGATCGGTTTCTTGATCCTGCGGATGCGGTCGAACAAGTCGATGAATGGGCTCTGGCGCATTTCTTCTTCTGAAGCTTCCGCCATAAACTTGATGTCAGCCCCGGCGGCGAAGACTTTTTCATTACCTGTGATAACCATCGCGCCGACGTTACCGTCTGCATCAAAGGCTTCGAGCGCATCCATCAATTCGCCCAGGATGGTAGGGTTGAGCGCATTCATCGCTTTGGGCCGGTTGAGCGTGACCAGGCCAACGCGGCCACGGGTTTCGGTCAATATGGTAGTGTAGGGCATGAGATAGCTCCATGATTGTTTAGAACCACGAAGTCACAAAGACGTGAAGACACAAATTTTGTATATCGCGCTATGGTGTCTCTGTGCCTTTGTGGTGGAAAGCGGTAAGGCAACTCAAGACAAACTCATCTCATTTTACACGAGAAACCGAACTGTGCTACCATAGGCAGCGCAATTGGTTTACTTTTGTCCCATCAATTCTACAGGAGAAAAATCATGGTTATCCTGCTTGAAATCCATTCCATCATGCGTTGGATCATTGTCGCTGTTGGATTCATCGCCATCATCAAATTCCTGATTGGCATGGCACGCAAAAGCCCGTTTGGCAAAATGGACCGTGGGCTTTCATCCGGGTTCAGTGGCCTGATGGACTTGCAGGTCGCTCTGGGCTTGTTGTACTTTCTCATCACCGGCTTTGGCGGCGTGGGCTTCCCCATGTTTCGTATCGAGCACCTGGTCACCATGCTGCTTGCGGCTGTCGTTGCGCATGCCCCGTCCATGTTCAAGAAAGCTGCAAATAAACACGCCGTGGCTTTTTATGCCATCCTCGGTGCGTTGATCCTGGTTGTGATCGGGGTGTACCGTTTGCCCGGCGGCTGGAGCAGGTAAAGAGACTGAAAAATGCGTACATGACCATATGGATGCACCGAAGTTTTTTAGCGCGCGTGTTAGCCCGTTTCTGCTCACTTGACCAGCCCTTGATTCTGCATTAAAATCCAGCGTTGCTAAACGCCCTCGTAGCTCAGTGGATTAGAGCGCTTGCTTGCGGAGCAATAGGTCGCGTGT
>CAZLOC010000060.1:0-13440 GCA_964560935.1 uncultured Anaerolineaceae bacterium
TTATATCCGATGGGTTTTCTAGTTACAAGAACCTTTCCTCTTAATTCTACGGAATTTAACACTAAATGTTTCATTGTCGCTGAGCGGAGGCCGAAGTCCGCAGTCGAAGCGCCCTTCGACTACGGGTCTCGATACGGCGGAAAAACACTGTCTACTCGACCCTCCGCTCACATCGTCCCGATGTCCTGCGGGAGGGAGAAATTAAGCTTTCATCGACTCCCCTGTCCCGCCGCTGCGCAACATCAGGATCTCCGCCATGATGCTGACCGCGATCTCTTCCGGCGTCTCGGCCTGCAACTCCAGCCCGATAGGTGAATGGACTCGATTGATCTGCTCTCCGGGGATGCCCATCTCCTTGAGTGTATCAACCGTCATCTTCCAGCGGCGTTTCGAACCGATGACCCCGATGTAGGCCGCATCCGATTCGAGTAACGGAGGCAGGCCGGGGGCGTCTACCGCGACGCCGCGCGTGGTCAGCACCAGGTAGGTCTGTTTGTTGATTTTGAGTTTCCCCGGCAATTCTTCCATTTTGCATTCGTAGAAAACGTCTGCATCCGGGTTGGCTTCGGGGGTGCAGAACTCAGGCCGATCGTCCGAAACCGCCACACGGAAGCCAAGCCACCTGGCGAGGTGGGCAACAGCCTTGCCAACATGCCCGCCGCCGATGACCACCAGGGTGGGAGCGGGAAGGATCGGTTCCACAAACACCTCCACAGTGCCGCCGCACACGCCTACGTCGCCGCGTTCTGGGTCAGCCATGTTGTATTCCAATAATTTCGATTTGCCATCGGTCAGGGCTTGCATGGCAGCTTCGAAGACGCGGTTCTCCAACTCCCCGCCACCGACCGTGCCGATAAAGCTGCCGTTTTCGTAAACCAGCATCTTGCTGGTGCTGTGTCGCGGCGTGGAGCCCTGACTGTGCACCACTGTACATAACGCAGCGGATTCGTTTTTGGTTTCGAGTTCAGCGAGAGCTTGGTAGATTGATTTCATATTCTTCTACAGGTTTTGATTTGTTTTATGAGTGTATCAGACGGTCAGCAAGTGGGAATAGTAACTACGCAGCCAGTTATCGGACCAGCCCATGAGTGTGGTGTCGCGAACAATGCTCATCACTTCGGTGCGCGTGATCTTGGCTTCGTTCAGGATCACATGGATATTATCTCGACTCAGCGCCAGCGTCTTTATGGCAAAGAAGAGCGGCCACGTACAGGCCAATCGAATTCTGTAATGGATTGGAGGAATGTTTGTTATATATTGCAAGCCGTGTAATAGATGCGATTCTGCTTTATCGGCCAGGCGGGCGATCACTTGAAGAGCTACCCCGTTATTTTCCTGGGCAAAGAGGCTATCCCGCGTTAGCCCCAGCGGTTCGTAGAATGTACACGGCACAAACACCCAGCCGCGTTCGTAATCCTTGCGCATTCCGCGAATGATATTGACGGTTTGTAGAGCCAAGCCAAATTGACGGGCGAGAGGACGCAATTGGGCTTTCCGTTCCCGGATGAGGGGGGAATACCAGCCGAACAGGTCGGTTAACAGGTAACCGACGCGCCCGGCCACCTCGTGCATATAGTCGTCCATTTCTTCTTCGGTGTTCACGAACGGGCCGTGCTCTTGCCAGCGCGCCATCCCCAACGAGGTCTGATGCACGTGGTCGATAATTGTTTCCTGGATCGCCTCGGGAAGCTGGTAAAGTTTTTCGAGGAGTTGACCGGCATGTTGCGCGACATACACTTCGGGATCACTTTCATCGAGATGCGCGATTGCACCTGTCAAGGAAGTAGCAGGTACGCTACCCTGCAATGCCTGAGCCCATATCTTGAGCAATTCAGCTTTGCGACTCGCCTCCAACTCGGTATGATCTTCCAGACAATCCGACACGCGAAACAATAAATAAGCGACCGTGACAGCATCGCGTAGAGCGGAAGGCAGTTGCTCAATAGAGATGGCAAAGGTTCGGCTTACGTTGCGCAAGGTTTCACGAAGTTGCATGTCTCTAATATTCCTGATCTAATTGTAACGCGGCGTGAGAATCTGGCTGCGCACCACCGTGCACAGCGTAACGGATTTGTTTTTGGTTTCGAGTTCAGCAAGAGCTTGGTAGATGGATTTCATTTCGATAGATTTCTTTCCAGTTCATCCATTGTTTTCAGAAATGATTTTTCCAAATTGATTTCATGTAAATTTGCCAGTACAATAATCGACCATAAACAATCAGCCAGTTCATGTTCGAGCTTGCTTTTGCTTTTGGGAATCTCACGGCGACCACTTTCTGCCATAATCAGTTTCACCAGATCACCAACATCCCCGACAAAGCCCAGAGCGATTTCTTCCCTTGTCCATGTTTCCCCGTATTTTTGTTGTTCAAATTCAGAATACAGTTTGCGGGCAGAAAGAGCCCTGTCAATAAGGGTTTGGAATTCCATTTTTTACCTCTCCAACAACCCCAACACCACAGGCAGCAACTGTTTCTTTCTCGAAACCACGCCCTCAGCTAGGCGCGTGCCGTCGGTCTGGACCGGGTAGGGCAGGTCGCCCAGTTCGGGCGGCTCGTCGGTAACCAGCAGGCGGCTTGAGCCGCGCACCACGTCGGTGACCATCAGCATGGCGAAGTCCAGGGCGCGCTTGTCGCGCAGCGCTTTCAAGGAAGTGTTGAGCGTCTCGAGGTGTTCGGTCAGTTGCAGCAGGTCAGTGACTTCGGCCTGGGCGATGGCGAAGCGATAGTTGCCGGCTTCGTAGGCCTTCAGGTCGGTGTTGACCACTTCGTCGGGTTCGCGCGAGGAGAGCCCTGCGCCTGCGTCCAGCACTTGCTGTCCGTATGACTGGATCGTCTCGCCAGCCAGCGGGCTACTCTTGACAAAGGCCCAACGCCCAAGCCGTTCGGCGGCTTTTTTGTCCCGTTCGGTGGTGGTGGGGGAGGTCAGAACGAGCGTATCGGAGAGTAAACCCGAAAGCAGAATCCCGGCGACCTGCGGCGGCGCGGATAATCCCGCTTCCTCAATCTGCTCGGAGACCAGCGTGCTGGTGCTGCCGACAATGTCCACCTTGAAGCGGATGGGCGTGTGCGTGGACGGGTTTCCCAGACGGTGATGGTCCAGGATTTCGAGCAGGTCGGCATCTTCCAGGTGGGCCAACGCCTGACGCGGTTCGTTATGGTCTACCAGTACGATCTTCAGGCGCGGCGGGTTGAGCACATCCCGCTGGCGGCAGACACCCACATACAGCCCGTTCTCGTCCACCACCCAGAAATCGTCGCCTTCCTCGCGCAGGATGCGGTTGAGCGAATCGCGAATACGGCCGCCGATCTTGAATGCAGGCACTTCCGTGTTGCACACGTCTTTGCAGGGCAGTTCCAGGATTTCGGAGATGGTGGTTTCCTGGCGGCGCGGGTGCGGGCCAACCACCTGACTCAAATAAGAGAACAGGCTGGCTCCGGTCACCATGCCGAAAGGTGTACCGTCTTCGTTGATAACGGGAGCAATTCCCCAGGTACGCGAGGCGATTGCCCAGGCATCTCGCAGAGGCGACTCCGGTGTGGCGGTATCCAGCCTGCGGGTCACGGCTTCGAAGCGCGGCGAAGCGTCGTTTAAAAGCAGCGGGGCGTCTAAATCAAGTTTTTTGAGCACCCAGGAAGTTTGCGGATTGATAGCCCCGGCACGGGCTGCGACCGTATCCAATCCATCCCGTTCGCGCAGGCACCAGGCGTAGCCCAGGGCGGCGGCGATCGAGTCGGTGTCGGGGTTGACGTGCCCGATGACGTAAATTTGTTCATGCATAGGAATATTGTATCAAAGACCGGATGGATTTTGCCCCTCAGATCACAGATTTTGTAAAACCATTATCTACGGGGCAATTGATTTATGACGTCAGGTATATCAGGAGCCTCTCGGATGCAATCTCTGGACGGCCAGGCTGTCGGCCTCGTCAACGGAACCGAGCGAAAATTGTGAGCATTGTCACTTGACATTATCCCGGTAATTCTTCTATCCTTTAATAAACAAAAGTATGCTAAATTGGGTGGGAAAGGGTGGCAAGTGGAAATGAGAATAGCAGGAAAGCCAGAAGATGAGATCTGGCTTAATTTTTACGAATCGTCACTGTCTCCACACTAAAGCAATCGATTTCAAATAAAACAGACAAGACCAGTAAGCCCAGGCGCTCTGAAAGTTCTCAAAAATGCAAATGTATGTATAAGTGACAACCGGATTGTTGAGAAAGATTAATCAAGGTATCATCTAGCCAGGATCATATGGATCATCCATCGCTATATCACGAAAAGTAAAAAAGGATTTTATGAAAAAACACACTTTCCTGATATTGCTGGGCATTCTGCTGGTAATCATAGCGCCATATTGCGCGCCCGCACCCGCCGCGACTCAGGTGCCAACTGCTCCGCTGGCAGAGATCCCTGCGAATGGCGCGTCAGGCGTAGTAACCTTGACCCTGTCTGACTGGCATCTTACCGAGCCTCACTGGGAAAAAGCCATCAATGAGATGATGCTTGTTTTTGAAGAGGAGAACCCCAATATTAGGGTGCAGTTGGTCCCAGTCCTTTATGCAGAAAAAGAAACC
The DNA here is from genome assembly GCA_964560935.1 of uncultured Anaerolineaceae bacterium. Taxonomy (GTDB): domain Bacteria; phylum Chloroflexota; class Anaerolineae; order Anaerolineales; family Villigracilaceae; genus JAABUE01. The sequence continues at coordinate 4,576 of CAZLOC010000060.1, forward strand.
AAGTACATCACAGGAATCCAGGCTGGCGCCGGACCGGATTTGATGCATCTTCACGGCTTTTCAATTCGGTCATTCATTGAAAAGGAATTTCTGTATGACATCACTTCATTTATTCAGCAGGAGGGGAAGACTGCCTGGGGCGGTGAATTCTTAGAAACCTGGTATCCGCAGACGGTCGAGTTGATAGTGTATCAGGACAAATATTACGGCCTCCCCAGCGATTTTATGTCGATGGTATTGTTTTACAACAAGAACCTGTTCCAGGAGGCAGGCCTGGATCCCGGCAAGCCGCCCAGGACCTGGGATGAGTTTTTGGCGGACGCCAAAGCCTTGACTCGCGATCGCAATGATGATGGCGTGGTGGATACGTGGGGTTTTGGCACGGTTGGTACAGTCGATCCTGGATTCGAGCTTCGGTTTACGCCCATCCTCTTGAGTTACGGGGCAGAATACCTGACACCGGACAACAAGTGCTCGGCGCTCAACAGTCCCGAAGCCAAGGAGGCCTTCAAGTTTTTTGTGAGTCTGGTGATTGAACACAAGGTCGTGCCACCCGGCGTGACGAGCATGAATCCAGGCGACGTGCGTCAGCAAATGGCAGACGAGCTAATCGCTATGAAAATAGGCTCCGGCTGGACAGTGCCCATCTTCTCCGATTTAAATCCCGGGCTTAATCCTGCCGAAACGCTTGGGGCTGTGCCTATCCCTATCAAGGCAGGACAGAACGTCCAAACACCAACCACAGCCTGGATAAGCGCATGGGTGATCAACAAGAATACCAAGCATCCCCAAGAGGCCTGGCAACTCCTGAAGTTCATGACCAGTAAGGCTGCCGATGAAAAGTGGTTCGTTGATGCACGTGTGCTTTCCGCCCGGCGTGATGTCTCGGGTGGACTGGAGGATAAAGGCGCCATGCCTTTCGAGCCGCTTATGGACGATCCATTCTCGCAAGTCATCGCCGCCGAGTTGCCTCGTTCGAAGTTTGTTCCCCAGACTAAAGAATGGCCGCAGATCATCGGAATCGTCAACCGGGCAGTGCAGAGTGGTTTTAGCGGTTCCAAGACAGCTGACCAGGCACTGCGGGAAGCGTATGACGAGATCAACACCCTACTGAGCGTGTATCGGCTATCCGGCGAAACCTGCCCGCCTTATTAGTACGCAGTTGCGCCAGGGTTGAAAGGTCATCATCGGAAATCCTTAAACCGGGCCGGGCTTAAAATATAGAATGTCTGGTTAAGTGCTTGTTGCTACAGATGGCGCTCTATGTTCCGATACCAAACAGATATTGAGGAACGAAATATGGACTTGTGGAGAAACAAAATATCATTTTTTCGCTCGATGCAGGGGGAGTTGCTCATGTATTTTTTACCGTTGTCACTAATCCCATTGATCGTAATTAGTCTCCTGGCCTATACCCAGGCACGGGAGGCCCTGCAGCAGGCGGCTGGCGACAAACTTAAAGCCGTGCGCGCCATTAAGAAATATCAAATTGAAAGCTATTTGGCCGAACGGGAATCCGCTGCGCAGGCAACCGCAGACTTGGTCAACGTGCTACGCCAACAAGCCTTTACCAGGCTCGAAACTCTTCGAGATGACAGAAGCAGCGCCCTTATTCATCTCTTTGCCGATTGGCAGGACGATGCCAGAGTGATGTCTGCGAATCCCGAAATAATAGATGGAATTGCAAAACTTTCGGCTGGGATCAACGAGCTGGGCGTGGATAAAGTGCGCACGCTCTATCTAGACAAGCCTGCCCTTGAAGATGCTGGAGATGGGAGTGTATACAGTAGCGCGCATGCATCTCAGCAGAGAACCCTGGCAGGTTATGTTGAGATTCATGGGTATGAGGATATTCTTCTCATTGATACAGAAGGGATAGTTGTATATACAGTCAAGAAAGGAAAGATATTTGGTGCCAATTTAGCCAATGACATAGACAGCAGTTTGGGCGCGCTCTTTCATCAACTCGAGTCGGCACAGCCAGGTCAAACTGCAATTGCTGACATTTCCTTGCTCGACGGACAACCGGTCATGTTCGTGGGTGCGCCCGTCTACAACGGTACAACCAACGTCGGCGTACTGGTTTATCAACTGCCTCTACAACAAATCGAAGAGATTTTGCAGGTTCCTGATGATATGAGGCTTTCCAGTGAGATTTATTTGGTTGGACCGGATAAGCGCATGCGTTCTCCATCCCTCCTGGACCCAACCAATCGCTCGCTCATCGACTCATTAAACGGTTCGGTGGATGAAAATGGTGTGGATACACCTGGAAGTCGAGCAGCGTTGGCTGGTTCGTCCGGGGTGGATTTGCTTATAAATTATCGTGGCCTCCATTCTGTATGTGCATATGCACCTTTAGATGTACCGGGATTGAACTGGGTGATCATTGTTGAGGAAAGTGTAACTGATGCGATCGTGCCCCAAGTGGAGGGTACGGGCATGTATATACTGACTCAATATGCGCAACGGTATGGTTATCAAGATGTACTCCTGATCGCACAAGATGGATACGTGTTCCACACTGTCTTGCGCGGGCCAGATTATCAAACCAATCTACTGACCGGACCATACCAGGATACTCATCTGGGTAGTCTGGTAAAAAAGGTTATGAACACAGGCGAGATTGGTTTTGCTGACTTTCTGCCATACTTGCCTGCTGGCAATGCGCCAGTTGCCTTTGTGGCCGCGCCGGTGATGTATAGGAACCGGCTGATGATGGTTGTGGCTTTTCAACTACCCTCCGGTTGGACGGATGCGGTGATGCAAGAGCGCACAGGGATGGGTGAGACCGGTGAAACCATCCTGGTGGGACCAGATATGCGGATGCGTTCCAATTCATATCTGGACTTTGCCGGGCACTCCGTGGAGGCTTCCTTTGTCGGTACAGTAGAGAAGAATGGCGTGGACAACGATGCCGTACAGGCGGCTCTGGCCGGCAAAACAGGTGATGAAGTGCAGTTCGACACCGACTATCTTGGACATCAGGTCATTATCACTTATGCGCCGGTCAAATTTGGTGATCTGAATTGGGCATTGATTGCCAAGCAGGATGTGTCTGAAGCGTTTACGTTAGTGAATCGGTTGACAATCGTATTGCTGTTTATCATCAGCCTTGCGGCTACGTTCGTGATCTTTGTGACATTCTGGACTGCTAAGAGGCTGACCGACCCCGTACTCAAGTTGGCCGAGATTGCCGAGACCGTAGCGGCTGGCAACCTGGATGTAGAGGTGCAGGTCGAGAAAAATCATAGTGGCGAGTTGGGTATTTTGGCGAATGCCTTCCGGAGTATGACAATCCAATTACAAGATTTAATCAACAGCCTTGAACAACGGGTCGTGGAGCGTACTGCCCAGTTAGAAGCAGCCAACAAGGAATTAGAAGCTTTCTCTTACTCTGTTTCACATGACTTGCGGGCACCCCTGCGGGCGATCGACGGTTTCTCACGTATTTTGATCAAAGATCACGCACAAAAACTTCCAGAGGAGGTGGTGCGTTTGCTAGGGCTCGTTCGAAGCAACACGCAACAGATGGGACGGTTGATCGATGATTTGCTCTCATTCTCCAGGTTGAGCCGTCAGCCAGTCAACAGGCGAACAGTCAATACTGCGGATCTGGTTCACCAGGCACTGGAGACCCTGCAAGGTGACTTGGAAGGGCGTGATGTGGAGATCGAAATTGGAGACCTGCCTGCCTGTCAGGGCGACCCAACGCTGATCGAACAGGTTTGGATGAACTTGCTATCAAACGCACTCAAGTTTACGCGCGAGCGGGAAGTAGCGCGGATCGAGATAGGTTGCGAGGACAGAGAGGGGGAGCAAATATATTTTGTGAAAGATAATGGGGTGGGTTTCGACATGCAGTATGAGGATAAATTATTCGGCGTGTTCCAACGCTTACATCGCAATGATAAGTTCGAAGGGACAGGTGTGGGGCTGGCCATTGTGCAACGGATCATCCAGCGCCATGGTGGTCGGGTATGGGCTGAGGCCAAACTGAATGTCGGCGCCACATTTTATTTTACATTTTAGACTATGTCCTGCGATATGCGGGTAGCGAGTCTAAAATACTGAGGAGAGGTGTCATATGTCAGTGGATCCTATTGAGATCCTGCTTGTGGAGGACAATCCTAACGATGAAGAGTTGACCCTGTATGCCTTGAAGAAGAACAACGTTGCCAACCACATTCAAGTCGTACGCGATGGGGCGGAAGCATTGGATTATTTGTTTTGCACTGGTGTTTATGCACATCGCCAGATCAACGATTCTCCCAAAGTGGTTCTGCTTGATCTGAAATTGCCCAAGGTGGATGGATTGGAAGTTCTGGAACGAATTAAAGCTGATGCACGCATACGCACAATCCCTGTGGTCGTGCTAACTTCATCTCAGGAGGAACGTGATATTGTCGAGAGTTACCAATTGGGCGTCAATAGCTACATTGTCAAACCTGTAGACTTTGAACAATTCATTGACGCTGTGCGCCAATTGGGCCTGTACTGGGTATTACTCAATAAAACGCCCTCACACAAGGGTTCATTTGACAGTGACGAATAACCGACTTCATTGAAAGATGAGTATATGTCCATTCCTCTACAGGCAGCCTGGAAAAGCTTTTGACCGTGACTGCCTTCTTCGATTGTGCATTGGATCAATGAAGAACAGGATGTGAACAAGAAGCATCTGGTATGTACTGATATCGGCGTCCATAACAAGGAGCAGGGGCGATCGATCAGGTCACCCCTGCTTTTATCATTTTTTCAATGCTCTCCACACTTTCTCCGGTGTGATCGGGTTGTCATCGATGTTCACGCCAACCGCATCCAGCACCGCATTCCCGACCGCGGGCGCAACGCCGTCCATCGGAATTTCTGCCACCGCTTTGACGCCGAACGGGTGGCTGGGTTCGAAGGTCTCGACGAAGATCGTGGTCAGCTCCGGCATCTCGTCTGCGCGGAAGATGTGGTAGCGGTCGAAGTCGCGTTCGATGGCATTGCCTTTTTCGTCGTAGCGCATCTCTTCGCAGACGGCGTAGCCGAGCGCCTGCGTCATCCCGCCCTCGATCTGACCACCGGCCGTGAGCGGATTGACGATCACGCCCGAATCGACCGCCATCACCAACCTGTCCACCGTGACCTGGCCGGTTTCTGTGTCCACGGTCACTTCCGCAAACTGCGCCCCGAACGGCGGCGGCGACGAGGGCGAGACGTATGAGCCAATGCCCATAATCTGTTCCTGTTCGTTGCGGTGCAGGGTGTCCAGTGCGATCTCGCTCAATGAGATGGATTTGCCATCCGGTGCGATAGCCTGTTTGTTAGACAGTTTGATGCCGGTGTGGTCATCCACTTCCAGCATCTTTGCCGCGCGGATCTTGATACGCTCCGCAGCCTGCTCTGCCGCTTTGACCACCGCCGCGCCCGAAATGTAGGTTGTCGAAGAAGCGTAAGCGCCTTTGTCAAAGGGTGTAAAGTCCGTATCCGACGAATAGCAGAGGATGTCATCCAGCGGCACACCCAACACTTCGGCGGCCATCTGCGCCAGCACAGTATCCGAGCCGGTACCCAGGTCCGTTGCGCCGACCAGCAGGTTGAAGGAAGCGTCGTCATTCATTTTGATAGAGGCGCCACCCATATCCAGGTAGGGGATGGCAGTGCCTTGCATGACCGTTGCGATGCCGATGCCTTTGCGCAGGTGGGACGGGTTGGCAACCCGTCTCCACTCTTCGTTATTAAATTTCTGGTCCCAGCCGATGGCCGCCTTGCCCTGCTGCACGCACTGTTCCAACCCCACCGTGTGAACGATCTCCGGTCGCGGTTCGCGGCCCTCGTTCCAGGCCGTGCTAAACGGGTGATATTCGCCCGGTCGGATGGCGTTCTTCAGGCGGAACTCGATCGGGTCAAAGTTCATCGCCCGTGCGATCTTTTCCATATGACGGTCGAGCGGCCAGTATCCCTGCGGCACGCCGTAGCCACGATACGCGCCCGCTGGTGGCGTGTTGGTGTACACAATATCCGCGTAAAAACGGATGTTTGGCGACTTGCGATATTCGCCGTCGCCCACATACAGCGCCATGGACTTGTGCCCGGTGTTGCCGGTCACGGTCAGAGCATGGGCACCGTTTGCGCCCGTATCGGAGAGCGCGTACATCTCGTTGGCCGTGATGGTGCCGTCCTTTTTCACACCGGTTTTCATGCGGATTTTCATCGGGTGACGCGAGCGCGCCGCGATGAACTCTTCCTCGCGCGTGTACTCGTAAATCACAGGCCGCCCGGTTGCGATCGTCAGGTGCGCGGCCACGTCTTCCATCAGCACTTCCTGCTTGCCGCCGAATCCGCCGCCGATGCGCGGCTTGATGACACGGATGCGCTTGACGGGCAGGTCCAGCACGGGCGCCAGCATGCGCCGCACATGGAACGGCACCTGCGTCGAAGTGCGGATCACCAAACGGTCGTCCTCATCCCAATATGTTACGCAGACATGCGGCTCGATGTGCGCCTGCTGTACCTTCGGCACAACGTAGTCGGCCTCAAAGATTCTATCTGCCTCGGCGAAGCCCTTCTCGACGTCGCCGATATCGATGCGGATTTCGGCGGCCAGGTTGCGGGTCGGGTCTGAATCGGCGAAGTTGACGTATTCGGGCTCGTCGTGGATCTGAATAGCGCCCGGTTTCATCGCGTCTTCTAAGTCCAAGATCGCATCCAGCGTTTCATACTCGACCTCGATCTTGCTGACCGCTAAATCGGCAATTTCTGCCGTTTCAGCCGCTACAAAGGCCACGCGGTCGCCCACAAAACGGACCTTGTTGTCGAGCGAGAAAGTGTCCAGAGGCCCGGGGATGGGATCGGACTGCCCGGCGGTGGAGTAGACCACGCGCGGGATGTCCTGCCAGGTGAGCACGGCCGCCACGCCGGGGATGGCCTTGGCCGCCCTGGTGTCAATGCTCTTGATGCGGGCGTGCGCGTGCGGGCTGTGCAGCACCTTGGCGACCAGCATACCGCGTTTCTCGATGTCCGCGGCAAAGGCTGGTTTGCCCTGCGCCAGCTTGACCGCGTCTACTTTCTTTTCGGGCTTGCCGACGGTTTGGTAGGGAGAAGTTTGGGGGGCCAGGATGATTTTGGGACGCACGTCGGTTAACGTTTGCGGGGAATCTGTAATTGGTAAATCGGGGATTGGCTCGTCTCCCGAATCGCGAATCCCGAACAACGAATCGCGATTCCCTTCAATCGGTTCAATCCATTCTCCACGCATAACCGCCGCCGCGCGCAACACTGCCTGCACCGGCTTGGCATATCCTGTACAGCGACATAGCACACCTGCAATCCCTTCGCGCACTTCTGCCTCGCTAGGATTGGAATTCTTCTCCAAGAGCGCCTTCGCCGCCAGGATCTGCCCCGGCGTGCAGTACCCGCACTGAATCGCGCCGGTCTCGATGAAGGCCTGCTGCAGCGGGTGCAGGCCGCCGGTCTTCTTCCAGCCCTGCTCGGGGTGCTCACCCAGCCCTTCGATGGTGACAATCTTATGGCCCTCAGCCTGCGCTGTCAGCATCGAACCCGCATTGACGGGTTTGCCGTCCAGCAGAACGGTATCCGCGCCGGAAAGGCCCTGCTCGTCGCCGAATTTCACGCCATGGAAGCCGAGTCTGCGCAGTGCCGTGAGCAGGGTTTCGCTGGGGGATATGGTGATTTCGTGGGTAATGCCGTTAATGGTTAAGGTGATGTTCATATAAATGCTCCTTCGAACTCTCTCTCCCTAGTGGGGAAAGAGCCGGGGTGGGGGGAGAGGCGGTTACTTTTTCAATTCTATAATCCTACGTTCTGTTACTCTTACAATTTCATCCACTACCGCATGGATGTTATATCTCACCTCATCGTTTGTAAAACGAATAACTCGATAGCCAAGAGCCTCTAAAAATTCCTGATTCTGATTTATTTTGTGGTTAGTACCTGCAACCGGACATAGATGTTGAGATGAGCAAATTGTGCAACCAGTTTTGATGGTAGACAAAGCCGTTCAATTTGTGAACCGGAGAGGAATACGTCTGGCTGATTTTTGCACGTGGGCAGTAGGGTCCAAAGTCGTGCAGTAATGCCCAGGCGCGGATGGAACGTTCGGCGGAAACCCAGTGACCATGAAAGAAACGTGTGCTATCCAGCCAGCGTGCCATGGCATTCATGTGACGATCTAGCATGTTGCTGGTACGGTGAGCTAGTGGATGCTGGTAAGCCAGAACAAAGCGTTCGGTTTTGGCACACAGTTTGTGTACTGCTTCCAAGACATAGCCGGTGGTGTGTTGTTCTGCCCATACACGCAGGGCTTCGGCTTGCAAGCGAAAAGCGGCAGCATCGGCGGCGTGGTAAACGTTCCAGACCTGTTGGGACAATTGGCGGAATGTCTCTTTCAGGTGTTTGGCGCGCTCACGGATTTTGATGAAGGCGTGCAGGAAGCATTCTAGGATGATAATCATCGGAAACAGGTTCAACCAGGCGCGCTGCGTGGCGTTCCAACCGTCGGTATTGACAGTTTCGGGTGCATACTCAGGTTTCAATGCTTGCGCTTCATCCTTGAAATGCTGGTAGGCTTCCGTCAGGTTCTCGGCATCTGTGCCCAGCGCAACCGAGGCGCCCAAAATGCAGTCGTCTCCGATCGTGGTTGCGACCACGACTTCTTCGCCATTCAGCCAGGTGATCTTTTCGTCAGCCAGCAGATGATTTGGCAATTTCTCCGCGTCTTTGACCACCGTTTGCACGATGTCATAGCGTCCAAATTGGTTCTCCTGACGGTACCAGTAGTCATCATCGCGCCCAAAGACGTAGGTCAAAGCCCAAAAGGGAACATCGAAACGCCGCAGAAACATGGCCTTTTCCACG
>CAZLOC010000061.1:0-5576 GCA_964560935.1 uncultured Anaerolineaceae bacterium
CGCTATCCTCCTGGATCGCGGACGGAGACGGGATGATCGGCTTCGACGGGCGGATTTCCGTATCTTCCCATGAAGGGGAGGCCTGTGAGTCGTATGGCAAATCCGGCATCCCCGAAAGCAGACCGAACTCCTGTAGCTTGGCAACGCCCTTTGAAATCCGGGCGCGCATCGCAGGCGACATTTGTTCCAAGGCGGCGATCCCCTCGCTATCTGCGCCAGATTTTTTCACGACTTCGATGATGTTGCTGACCACATCCCCCTCGAAGATATCCGGAACGCCATTGCCGTCTTCATCGCTCATAACAGACATCAACTGTTCGTACATCTCTCGCTCAGTAGCGGGCATCTCGGCCAGGTCGTTGTAGGTCTTGCCGTTGAAGTGGATTTGGGACATGAACGCCTTCCTTGCTCCTGCGAGGGCTGAACCTCGGCAAGAATGAAAATAACTATTTCTTAGCAGTTCTTCTAACTACAACATAGGCAATCCAACCAAATACTGCCGTTAACAGGCCATTCCACCAGTCCGCTAATATTGTAAAAATAGCGAGCAGAAAAACGATCAGTGGTAGAACAAACCAATGATTTTTGGATTGACGCCAATCTTGAATTGTCTTGATGAGTAACAAAACTGGAATTGCGATAAGAGCAATCGTAACAATAGTATCTATCATGTTTTCTCCAAGTTTTCCAATACAATGGGCTAATTAAATTTTTATCTATTGCAACCCCTCCCACTCTCCTAACTTCTCGTCCATCTCGCGCTGCACGGACTCGTACTCCTTGCCCAGCTTTGCCACTATTGCTGGGCCAGCGGGCGGGTTTTCCAATTGCTTCCCCAGTTCTGCCAGTTTGCCCTCCAGTTCGGCGATCTGGTTTTCTATTTCCTGCAACTGGGCCAGGCGACGGCGTTCGGCTTTGGCGAAGTCCGACGACGCCCGTCGTCGGGCCTTCCCGCCATTTCCTGAAACCTGTACGATTTGGAGTTTTTCAGCCAGCCGCGCGGCTTCTTTTTCGCGTTCTTCTTTCATCTGCGAGTAGGTGCCTTTGAAAGCGGTCAAGGCCGATTCGTCGGGATTGACTTCCCAGATTTGCGTTCCCAATGCGTCGATCAGGTAGCGGTCGTGCGTCACCAGCAGGATCGTGCCGGGATACTCGTCCAGCACAGCCTGCAGGATTTCCTGCGAGGGGATATCGAGATGGTTGGTCGGCTCGTCGAGCAGCAGCAGGTTGGTATCCTGCAAGGCCAGCTTGGCCAGCGCCAGCCGTCCGCGCTCGCCGCCGGAGAGCATGTCCACTTTCTTGAAGACGTCATCGCCCGAGAACAGGTACTTTCCCAGATAATCGCGGATCTGTCCCGGCAGCCAGTTGGGCATGAGCGCGTCGATCTCTTCCATGACGGTGTTGTCCGGGTTGAGGCCCTCGTGCGCCTGGGCAAAGTAGCCGATTTGCAGCGATGCACCTAGAACCACTTCCCCTGCCAGTGGTTTCAGTTGTCCTAATATGGTTTTCAAAAAGGTGGTCTTGCCCGCGCCGTTGGGACCGATCAATGCGGCGCAGCCCAGGCGGCGCAGTTCGATGTCAGGTGCGGAGAAAAGGAATTTATCCGGCCATCCTACTTGCAAATCTTTTGTGCGAATGACCAGATCTCCCGAACGTTTTGCGGAGCGCAAGTTCAAATGTAATTTTGGCAACGTCCGTACGGGTGAACGCAGCGCCCGCACACGCCGTTCGGCTTCTTCCACACCAAAATTCGACGTGGCGATGCTCACGTCTTCGGCGGTTTCGCTCCATTTCTGGTTGAGCACGGCCTCGAAACCAATTTGCTCGATGGCCTGCACGATGCGCGATAAGCGCCGCAGTTTGCCCTTGGCCTGGATGACGTTCTGCCCGGAAATGTTCTTCTTGATGTACTCCACGTCCTTGAGCAGCTTTTCCTTCTCGCGCTCGAAGACCTGCTGGCGGCGCTCGGCGCGCTCCTGCCGCTGGAGCAGGTAGGCCGAGTAGTTGCCGTGATACAGTTCGAACCCGGCCGGCAGCATCTCCAGAATGACGTTGCAGGCCCTGTCCAGGAAGTAGCGGTCGTGCGAGACGACCACCGCCGCCCCGTCCCATTGCGAGAGATAACCCTCCAGCCACTCCACAGCGGAGATGTCGAGGTGATTGGTCGGCTCATCGAGCAGGAGCAGGTCCGGGTCCGAGAGCAGGAGGCGGGCGAGAAAGGCCCGGGTGCGCTGTCCGCCGGAGAGGTGCTCCAGCCTTAGAACGTAATCGCCTTCATCGAATCCCAAACCGGTCAAGACCTGCTTGATGCGTGTCTGATAGATGTAGCCGCCGCGGTGTTCGAAGTCGTGTTGCAGCTTCCCATAGCGGTCCATGACGCTTTTGGCCTGAGCGGGGTCGGCCATGAGCGCCTCGAGGCGATGAAGTTCGTCCTGCTGGCGCTGGATGTCGGCGAAAACGGCATGACAGCACTCCCAGAGCGTGCCGTCCATTTCGAAATCGGCCTCCTGCGGGAGGTATCCGATGCGGACTCCCTTTGCGCTTGCTATCGTTCCCGAGGAGGCTTCGTCCTCCCCGACCAGGATGCGCAGCAACGTGGTCTTGCCCACGCCGTTGGGACCGACCAGCGCCATGCGCGCGCCTTTGGCAACGGTGAAGCTGATCCCGCTGAAGAGGTCGAAATCGCCGAAGGATTTTGAGAGGGAATTGGCGGTGATGAGAGACATTTATGAACCACAGATCCCCAAAGGGGACATTGTGAACGTAGATGAATTAGATAGCTTTGATAAACGCCCCCGAATTATAATGCCTTGCAACCCGTAATCTACTTTGCAATAGCCCCTAAAGGTTTTGGAAACCCTTAGGAGCTATTCTTATAAAACCATTTTAGTAATGGACGGAGATCGGCAGGGATATAGGCCACTTCCTGCTCGTCCAGTTTCCCGGCGACGAGCAAGCCTGCCCATTTCAACCGACCGGGAATACTCTCTGGGTCATGATAGCGCCAATAAGGTGATTCGTCCATATCATCGCCAAATTTTTCAGTAAACTCAGCCCATGGGCACCAACCACCGCCATCCAAAATCCATACCAGAGCCTCACGCTCTGGCTCTTCCAGGTCTTCGAAGATTTCGTTCCAAATTTCCACGTCAAGGATGCGGGCCGTCAATCTATCAACCATCTCCGCTTTTTTGCCATAACCCTGTATTCTCCAGAAACGGCAAATTGCAGAAAGAGTGTCATTTGTCTGATTAGAGAGGCAGGCTTTTAAATCAGCCTGTTTGGCGAGTGGCGTATTAAGCGCCTTGCGGTGGAAGCGATTGGCGCTTTGTTTCTGATAATCCCGGAAGAAGTTGGTCATCCCGCCAAAACCCTCGAGAAGGTTAAGCCTCTCCTCGAAGTGATCAAGCAACTGATTGTCCGGATCGACTTCACTGGCCATATCGAAGTGGAGTCTGGCCTTTTCGATGTCCTTGTCTTGAATCGCAATCAGCATATAAGCCAGGTTCGCAATTGCTGAAGTATTGGGCGCAATTACTTTGGCCTGATTGACCTTCATCAAGTGGTCAAGCGCCAACTCCTTGTTGCCATTTTGTGCTTCAATCAAGCCGAGATTGGCAAACCCAAATGTATAAGTGGGGTCAACCTCAACTGAACGCCGCATCAACATTTCCCCCTCTTCAGTTTCACCATTCTGGATAAGAACAACTCCCAGATTGTGTAGAGCCATCGCGCAGGTCGGGTCATCTCTTACAGCCCGACGCAAGAGGGAAATGGCCTCCTGCGGATCTTTTGTGCGACTGCTCCTGTCCATCAGATCTGCGGTTTGAGGTTTGACATTGTAGTCAAAATCCTCAATTTGTTGGGAAAACAACTGCGCATCGATCCATTCCCCTTTGTTGTCATCCCAAAATTTTACACTCTCTTCAGGAGAATACCTGCCAGCGTCGATCAACATCATAACCGCACTCATACGACTGTTGTTATCCCCTGTGTTGCTAAAAGCAAAACGCAGGATTTCTGCATCCCCATCGGGCGTATTAACCATAACCAGCGCGCTTGCGCCCAATTCGGTGGCATCTTCAATCCATAACAGGCGCTTGAAAGCCTGAAAAACAAACGGATATTTTTCCAGGAAGGCATTGATTTTTCTTTGTTGGCCGGGTGTAGGGCTATCATCGTTGACTTTCCCAACAATCTCGGTCCATTCTTTCATCTGGCGTTCGGGGAATAATATTTCAAGGCCGGGATACATCGGGGGCCAGAGCAGTTTCGCCTTGCCGGTTTTAATTGCAGCGTTGACTTTTTCAAGCGGGAGATCGGCAACCTGTGTATTTTCATCGCCTAAAGAGCGTTCGAATAATTTTTTTGCTTCTTTGAAATGTCCAAGCCTTGCTGCCGCAACGCCAAGGCAATGCCACGAACGTAATAACAGTGTATCTTCACGTGTGCGCAAATAGCGCTGCGCCAATTCCCAAAGACTATCGGTATCTTCGATGATTGCGAGCCCTGAGATAATGACATCTATCTCCCCGGCATCTTTTTCGTATTTCGAGGAAAGCTCAAAGAGCCTGCGCGCATATTCAGGTGCTTTGTCCTCATGGCCTAATCCGGTATGGAAAATGACGAGGTTGTTCAAGCCATGGATGTTGTCAGGGTCATCTCTGATTACTGTTTCGGCTTCCGCAATTGCCTGTAAGCACTTACCATTAAAATAAAGGGCATGAGCAAAATTATTTCGTGGAGCGGTCCAGGTGGGTGCAATGATGAGCGCTTCCTTCGCCATGTGTTCTGCTTCTGTCAGGTTATTATCGAAAAGAACTAATTGCGCCTGCTCGTTGTACCAGCTGGCCTGCTCCGCCTTTTCGAACGGCAATTCATAAGTTGAGGCAAGAAACTGGATCATCTCTTTAGCACCATCAGAAAGAGATTGGGCCAATTCATGGGCTTCATCATCGAATTTTGGCGCTGATAGTACCTTGCGTACTGCCCTGAGCGCATGCGAGGGCCAATCGTTCAACATATACCAGGTTGCCAGCGGCAAATAAAGCGGGATAAATTTCGGATTCTTTCGCTCCAGCTCGCGCAACATCAATCCGCCCTCTTCCAGGTTTCCATACTCCATCAACGTCGTAGCGTGCATAAGTACGAACTCGGGTGATCGCTTCATCCACTTGGGAGCAGAATCCATACGCGCCAGAGCTTCCTCGAAGTTTCCCTTTTCAAGAAGCGACTCAATATCGAAGAGGTCATCATTTCTCGATGAAGAAACCTGAGTCCGCTTATTTGCAGGTTCTGAAATTGGAAATTGGGAGCTTGAAGGTTTACGGTGATGACGATTGCGAGGCATAGTTCATCCAATCGTTAAATTATCCACCAAAAGAGTGGGGGGTGATTGTAACTTATCCGTTCATTTTCGTTAACCTATATCATCTGCGTCCAACTTACCTAAAGATGGCATACATAAAACTATCCCGTGGCTCAGCACTGATTTTAGGATGCAGGACATAGCGTCGCAACAGGCCTTCGCGGGTCCGTTAAAATTATTCCTGCGGTGGATTTACCTCCGGGATATG
>CAZLOC010000061.1:5676-13323 GCA_964560935.1 uncultured Anaerolineaceae bacterium
ACTTCTTCGCCCAGTGCACCCAGGATCTGGCGCGCCATCCCTTGTTGGGCCTCTGTGGTTCCTTTTGAGGCCGCCCAAACCGTAATCCCCTCGCCAATCTGCCCCGGCGTATTGGGCATTGAACGGACGATAGCACTATGCTTCAAGGCCATGCTGATTTTCTGGATGGTTGCGCCTGCCACAATCGAGAGCACCAACGCATCTTTGCGAATGGATTTCAGTCCTTTCATGACCTCGCTCAAACGCTGCGGTTTGACCGAGAGCACCACCACATCCGTATCAGATGCGGCTGCCGCGTTATCCGTTGTTGTTTGAATCCCATATTTCTTTTGCAACTCCGCGCCGCGGTCTTCGCGCGGACCGGATGCCAGCAAGTTTTCAGGGTTGGCCAATTTCTGACGGATGAGTCCGGCAATCATGGCTTCGGCCATCACGCCGGGGCCGATAAAGGTGATTTTCTTGTCTAACATAATTCCTCCAAACAAATGTCATTGCCCCGCCGAATTACGGCGGGTTGCGAGCCCCGCATCATCTTCTCTGAAAGGGAAGCGGGGTGACATATACAATTATTTCTGGAAGTATTGCAACGCCAGCCGCAGGCGCTCCTCTACATCATCGGGCGCATCTTTCGGGAGCGATTGGACGGCTGACTGACCCTCAATCACGCTGTAGCCCAAGGCAGTCAACGCTGCAAGGACTTCGGAATCGGCATCGGACATGGCTGCCACGGCCTGGAGCGCATCGGTCGGTTTCAGGCGGTCTTGCAAGTAGAGAACGATCTTCTGCGCCGTCTTCTTGCCCACGCCCGGGACGCGACTCAAAAGCTCGGGCTCATCGCCAAAGATCGCGCGCTGGACCGATTCGATGCTCATCGTGGAGAGCACGGAGAGCGAAGCTTTGGGCCCGACACCATCCACACCTAAAAGAAGGTTGAACAGATCCCGGTCGGCCTGAGATTCAAAGCCGTAGAGGGTCAATTCCGTTTCACGCACAATGAGATGCGTGTACAGGAAAACTGCTTCGCCTACCTTCATCCGTCCGCGCACGGGAGCGGGAGCGAGCACACGTAGTCCCACCCCACCGACTTCGATGACGAGGGCGTTATCTTCGATTTGGGTGATTTCACCGCGGAGAGTTGCGATCATGGGCTATTTTTACCACGAAGTCTCAAAGACACAAAGACACGAAAATTGGCAATTTGTGACTTCGTGTCTTAGTGCCTTTGTGGTTAGTATCGGTTCGTGTTCAAATGCGTGATCGCCACCGCCAGCGCATCGGCGGCATCGTCGGGCCGGGGAATGTCATCCAGCGCCAGCAACACGCGCACCATCTCCTGCATCTGGCGCTTGCCTGCCGAACCATAGCCCGCCACGGCCTGTTTAATCTCGTTAGGGGTATATTCGAACACTTCCAACCCGGCCTGCGCCAGTGATAGCAGCATCACGCCGCGCGCCTGACCGACGGCAGTGGCCGTGGTCACATTGCGCTGGAAAAACAACTTCTCCACAGCAACCGTGTCCGGTTTGTGCTCGTGGAGCAAGTCTTGCATTTGGTCATACAGCATCACCAATCGCGCAGGGGCAGGAGTATTCTTGGGGGTGGTGATAACGCCGTATTTAACGGCCAGCAGGCTCCCGTCCGGTTCGAGGCGGACGAGTCCATAGCCGGTTGTCGCAGTTCCCGGGTCGATTCCTAAGGCAAGCGTCACCATCACCTCCACTAAGACCACAAAGGGCACGAAGGTTTTTTATTTCGTGCCCTTCGTGCCCTTTGTGGATAGCTTGAAAATCCTATTCGGCTTCGAGAGCCATCAGGGCTTCTTCCGACATCTTCAGGTTCGAGTACACGCTCTGGACGTCGTCCATTTCTTCGAGGCTTTCGATCACCTTCAGCACCTGCAAAGTTTCGTTCACATCCAGTTCCATCTCTTGCTTGGGGACCATGCGCAACTCGGCATCTTCGGGATTGACGTCGGCCTTGTGGAGCAGGTCTACGATAGCTTTAAAGGACTCTACCGGGCCAGTGATCTCGATCATGCCCTCCTCTTCCGTAACGTCATCAGCACCTGCTTCGATGGCCAGTTCAAAGGCCTTGTCGTAATTCAGCTCGCTGGAGAGGAATGAAAAATAAGCTTTGCGTTCGAATTGCCAGGAAACCGATCCCAATTCAGCCATGCTGCCGCCGCTCCTCGAAAGCGCATGCCGGATTTCCGATACCGAGCGATTGCGGTTATCGGTGACGGTTTCGATCATCATGGCTACACCTTTCGGGCCATAACCTTCATACATGATCTCTTCATATGCTATGCCATCTTTATCGTCGCCAGCGCCACGCCTGATAGCGCGCTCGATGTTGTCTTTGGGCATGTTCTCAGCGCGCGCTTTATCTACAGCCAGACGCAGGCGGAAATTGGTATCCGGATCGCCGCCGCCTTCACGGGCAGCAACAGCGATTTCACGCGCAAGGCGGGTAAAGACCGCGCCTCGTTTGGCATCGGCTGCGCCCTTTTTGCGTTTGATGGTGGACCATTTTGAATGTCCAGACATACGAGTACTCCTTCAAAGAACCCGCCTGCAAATACCGCACCAGCCTATTTTCAAATGGCCGCGGCACAAGGAGGCGGGGGATTTTTCGTGGGAGGGGAATTATACCATGCCCCCTCCCCGACCCTCCCCCATCATCCTGTGGATGATGGGGGAGGGAGACTAGATAAAAAAGCCCACTCCCATGGTCTTTGGCCCGCCGTGGACTACGATCGCCGGGGGTAATTCGTAAACAGGGATATTGGGAACCGAAACACGCTCCTTCAGCTCTGCGACGAAAGCCTGCGCTTCTGACTCAGCCTCGACCTGCAACACGCTTAAATAGGACTCAGCGTTCCCCGGGCAACCTTCTGCCACCACTTCCGCCAGACGCGCCAGCGCGCGCTTCTTGGTCCGTTGCTGCTCGAATGGCTCGACCTGTCCCTCGCGGATGGTCAGGATGGGTTTGATTTCCAGCAGTTCGGCCAGCAACTTCTTCGCCCCACCGATGCGGCCGCCCTTGGCCAGGTATTCGAGCGTATCCACCACGAAGAAGATCCGCCCGCGCGGGATCATCTCGCGGATTTTGGCTTCGATCTCATCCGCAGACGCCCCTGCCTTGGCCATATCGTCCGCGACCAGCACCAGCGAACCGAGGTTGCAGGAGACAGTCAGCGAGTCGATCACACGGACGTCCAAACCGGGAAATTCTTGGGCAGCGATTTCTGCCGAACGTACCGTCCCGCTGACTTTGGCCGAGGGCGCGACTACGATCACGCTTTCGCCCTTTTCCTGCGCCTGCTTGAAAATCGGGTAGTAAAGTGGTGGTTCAGGGGCGGCGGTTTTCGGCAGTGTGGCCGAAGCTTTCAGTTTTTGCAGGAACGTGGCAGTATCCAGTTCCTTGTCGTCATGGTATGACTCTTCCCCAAACATGACGACCTGCGGAATGAGCGGAACGCCGCGCTTTGCGAGCAGGTCGCGCGGCAAACCGCAGGTGGTATCAGCAACGATGATGGTCATAGGTGCCTCCAGAAAAGGTTTCGGGTCTTCCGCTTTTAGCGGGGAAAACGGGAGAGCCGGTTAATCAATACCCAACAAAATTTTACCGCTGGCGAGTTCGTGGTCATAGTATTCTTCCAAGGCGGCATTTGTGCCCCGTAGACCGGCCACCACCTGCTCGGTCCATAACAAGTATTCGCGGCGGCGCTTCAATGACCAATCTGTCGGGGGCATGGAGATCAGATTGCGCACGTTGCAGGATTTATCGGCCAGTTTGATCAATTTGGCGCCATAGGATTTATGCGGAGCGGTCTCGATCTGCAAGCGTTTTCGTTTCGCTTTGGGCAGGCTTTTGTCATCGGTGACTTCCAACACCAGAGACAGTACTTCCTCGCCAAACCGGTCACTGATTTCTTCGGGACGCGTGTCAGTATCCTCGATAGTGTCATGCAAAATGGCTGCCGACAACACATGCATATCGCGCACACCGCCGACCTCCCATAACAACTGAACGACCTCAATGGGATGATTGATGTAGGGCGACTTTGCGCTATCCCTGCGGCGTTGGTTACGATGCTTGTTCGCTGCAAAACGGATAGCTTCGAACATTTGCCCGGTGTTCTCGGAAAAATCCATGCAAGCTCCCAAAGTACTTGTTGGTCACACTACAACACCCGCTGATAGGTGCGGTGCGTTTTATAGAGGTTCGCTCCAAAATTCTCCAGATCGCGCAACATATTTTCGTTCTCGACGCCAATCTGAACGACTTCTGCATGCTTGAATTGTCCGGTCTCCACCACGGACTTGAACAATTCGCTGTACAAAATGGCCGTCCCGCCGGAGCCGCGATATTCGGGAAGCAATCCAGCGCCGTTGATGTTGAGCCAGTCGGTGCGTTTGAACTCGCGCAGCAGGGTGATCCAGCCAAAGGGAAATAGCTTGCCTTGAGTCTTTTGTAACGCAGCAGAAATATCGGGATACGCCATCAAAAACCCAACAGGCTCATCCTCCCCCTTACGGGGATCTTCGACTTTCATAACAACCTTGAGCAGACGCGGATCAGCGAACCACAGCAGTTGGTTCGCCATCATTTTGACCTCATCGTCGGTCAGCGGGGCGTTCCCGGCTGTGCCCCGTAAGGCGCTGTTGTACAGGTCTTTCAGTTTTGGGACAAATGCGCGCAGGTCATTACGGGTGCAGTAACGGGCAATCCGTAAGCCGCGACGTTCGGCGATACGCTCGGCCAGTTCGTGGATACGCTCCGGGAACTGGATATCCGCGCTCAGGTAGCCGGAGACGGCATCTCGTTCGGGTTGGAACCCGGCGGCTTCGATCAGGTCAGGATAGTAAGGCGGATTATATGGCAGGCCAAAGGCAGGACGATGTTCGAAGCCTTTCACTAGCAGGCCGAATCCGTCCAGAACGGTAAATCCTTTTGGACCGAGGATTTTTGTCAGGCCGCGGGCGCGCGCCCAAGCGAAAGCGGCATCGAACAGCCCCTGTGAGGCAGCGGGGTCGTTTTCGCACTCAAAAAGATAGAAAAAGGCTGTTTCTTCGTTGTTGTATTCATTGTAGATGCGATTGTCCATAACAGCGAGACGCCCAACAGCCCGCGATCCCTCGTAAGCGAGAAAAAATGCAACCTGGGAGTGCTTATAGAACGGATACCGCTTCGGATCCAGCCGGATGCGTTCGTCTGTTTGCAGGGGTGGTACCCATTGAGGAATGTCCGCATAGATATGCGGAGGCAAGGCCAGGAAGTCCTGTACTTGTCTCTTATCGGAGAGGTCGATTTGGGCAATGTTCATGTGTAATTGTAGGGGCAGGTTTGAAACCTGCCCCTACGGGAAATTACATGGCTTTGGCACGCGCAGCCATTTGTGAGCGCAAAGTCTTAACGTCGTTATCTACAAAAAACAGGGCGCCGAGATAAAAGAAGAAGCACAACACCCAGGCCGTGATGCAGACCCATAGGATGGCATTGCCTTTCCCATATAGTACGGATAGAGTTCCTGCCAATATGGGAGCAAAGGCTGCCCCGAAGTTTTCAACGAAATATTCCAAGGCCTGCGCTGTAGAACGCACTTCGGGCACAGTGACATCATAAACCGTGGCGATGACGTTAGGCGATGAAAGTGGCATGAAGATGGCTGTTAGCGCCATAAAGACGAAAAAGGTGGTGCGGTCTTCCACGGGTGTCAAGATGGCAAGCAGGAGGAAAAGAGCGCCCAGAATGACGCCGGCGCTGGAAACGAGGATGCGGCCCTTGGCCGTTCGTTTGAAGAGCCAGTCGCCCAATGCGCCACCGACAAAATACCCGGCTGCCAGGATCAGGATGACCGGCGCCATGGTGCCCAACACAGCGTTGTTATCATAGCCGCGTTCGACCATGAGGTACCCAAAGAAGAAATAAGTGATCACATTCCAAGGGAAGACGCCCGCAAAGCCTTGCAAGAAGACGAACCACATGGTCTTCTTCTTGAAGATTTCCCTGGCTTCCTTCCAGGAGAAATGGAAATGCTCCATCTCGGACTCTTCCATACCCTCGAACTCGGGTTCGGCTTTTCCTCGCGGCATTTCCTTGACCCCAAAATAGATAAATACGGCGATCACCAGCCCTAGAGAGCCGGTGATGTAAAACACGGAGCGCCAACCGCCAATCATGGGCGCGATCATCAGAGCGAGGATCATGCCCACCAAATAACCAATCGGCTGAGCCAATTGTAGTACGCCATAGATTTTGCCACGTAGATTGGGCCCAAAATAATCGGCAACCAGACTGTAGAGACCGGGATAGGATGAATCGTCTACACCCGTGGAAGCGCGTGTGACCAGAAAACTGGGGAATGTACGCATTAGAGAACTCAACCAGGTGGTCGCACCCCAGATGAAAGAGGCCAGTGAGAGCAGTTTGGCGCGGGCATAGCGGTCGTAGAGATAGCCCCAAATCGGGTACAGCAGCGTGCTGACCAGCAAAGCACCGGAATTGATAAAACCCCATTGCTGATCATTGATGGTGAATTCACCTTTGATGGTCTCTTGCATCGAGCCAATCATCAATTTATCGGTTTGATGCAGCAGCATAAAGAAAAAGAAGATGGCAACAACAACCCAGCGGTAACGCGAACTTTTTGGAGCCATGGTCAACCTCGCAAAGTGGGATTAGAGATAGTCTACAATACAAAAAAGAGCGAGTCAATTGACATTTGTCACTCACTCGTGCCGCAACTTCCAAAAGTTGTAGGGTTCCCGGCTAATATTCCAGGTAAAGCATTAATTGACTTTACAACTTAAATTAGTTGCGGTACTCGCTCTCTTCGTCTCCGGCAATGATCTCCTGCGCCAGTTTCTGTAATTCTTCAGCATCTTCCATATGGCTCGCACGCCAGTACTGATCCAGCAAATCCAGCGGCGAAAGGCTGCTGACGGTCTGGTCGGCTGGCAGGCGGATGCGCGCTTCCATCTGCGGGCGTTTCACCAGATGAAATTCAAAGGACTGCTCGGCGTACTTGCGCAGGGCGGCTTCGTCGATCAGTGTGTCCAATTCGCGGGGATATTCGACGGTCAGGCGAACGATGGCCCCTTCCAGTTCTTTCGGCTTAGGCAAGGCGGACTTGAGCGTCTCGGTCACGTTCTCACTGGACCCTTCGACTCGGCTCAGGGCGGGCCCCAAAACTGCCCGGCGGTCTATGAACGGCCTCACGCCCTCGAGTTTTCTCCACTCCACCTGTGTCTGCCCCTTTTCCACGTCCGCGATGACGAAGAACTTGTCGTCTTTGGCCTCCCCAAAATCCACGCGCTCGATGGAGCCGGGATAAATCACTGGCGGATGCCCGCCCTCATTCAGATTTTGCGGCTTGTGGATGTGACCCAGCGCCACGTAATCCAGTCGTTTGTCTTTGACCAACGAAGCGGGCAGCACAAAATCCGAGCCCAGCATCACGGTGCGTTCTGAGCCGTAGGATGCGCCCTGCACGGAGGCGTGCGCGGTCAGGATGATGGGCAAGTTCTGGTCGGCATTCTCCAGCCACTCCATCAGTAATTCTGTTAACCGTTGCTCGATCTCGCTGTAGACATCTGCCCTGTCCACCCCGCTGACTTCTAACGCTGCCATCAATCCGGAACG
>CAZLOC010000062.1:0-13317 GCA_964560935.1 uncultured Anaerolineaceae bacterium
TGGAGCAGGTCAAGGCGCTCAAAGACGGCGACGATTCCTGGATCAAAGATGCGCCCGGCAAAGTGGTGAAAGTCATTTCGTCCTTGCTGGAATACTTGCCCTCGACCTACAAATATAAAATCATTTTCATGCGCCGCGAGATTGCGGAAATCCTCGCTTCGCAGAAGCAGATGCTCATCCGGCGCGGTGAACCAAGCGAGGGTGACGACCAGAAGATGGCTGAGATGTTCCAGGAACATCTCAAACGCGTGCGCGTCTGGCTGGCGAACCAGTCCAATATGGAAACCCTCTATGTGGATTACAACGCCCTGATGAGGGAACCCGATCCCGAGATCAAAGCCGTGGCTGAGTTCCTTGGCCTGAACGAAAACCTGGAGGCCATGCTGGCCGTGCCCGATAAAAAGCTCTATCGTCAAAAAGCGAACTAAGAAATCGATAGGACACGGATTTCACGGATAAAACGGATGCTTTCCGTGTTTTACAGAAAAAATCTGTCAAATTCCGTGTCGTCCGTGTCCTATATTAAAACGGTCTGCCCAACGCGATTTCCACCGGCAAGCCCCACATCGTTTGCACCTTCGCAGCCTGGACGCGGAATCCCCCCGCTTCCAGGCTTTTGCGAATCTCGATCGGGCGGCAGTCCAGCAGCGCCGGCCAGCGCGCGTGTCCCCATTCGTACAGGCGACAGGCCAGCACATCCCGCTTTGCCAGGCTCACCACGCCCAGCCGCCCATCGCGTTTCAAGACCCGGTGACACTCCTTCAACACGACTGGGATTTCGGCATCTGAAAATAGTTCCAATGTGAACGACAGGAAAATGGCATCGAACGAATCGGAGACGAAGGGAAGAAGCGTTCCGTCTCCCTGTGTTATCTGCACGTTC
The DNA here is from genome assembly GCA_964560935.1 of uncultured Anaerolineaceae bacterium. Classification (GTDB taxonomy): domain Bacteria; phylum Chloroflexota; class Anaerolineae; order Anaerolineales; family Villigracilaceae; genus JAABUE01. The sequence goes on from CAZLOC010000062.1 coordinate 884, forward strand.
CCCCCCGGATTTTTGGCCTGCATCCGTTTCTGGGCAACCTCGATCATCCCCGGCGACAATTCCACACCTGCCACCAGACCGGAATCTCCCGCCTGCTGTACTAGCTTTACAAACGAATGACCCGTCCCAAAACCGATTTCCAGTACGCGCTCACCCGCCTTCACGCCCAGGATTTGTAATCCGGTTTCCGTAAACTTTTTCTCGCTGCCCGCGAACAGGTCATACCAGTGGGACATGCGGTCGTAGTTTTGTCGGGTTTGTTCTTTGGATATCATAGCCCTGGGACTCGTCAAAATGTGTCTTTCTACTGTATACTGACCGAGAACTTCCTAAGGAGCGAACCATGTTGAAGGTCAAATTCGTTCTGGCTGCTCTCATCAGTATTGTACCAATCAATATCCTGCGCGTGCTCGGCTACCGCCTGTTGGGATACAAAATCAGCGGACGCATCGGTTTTGGGACCGTGGTCGCCGTCTCCTCGGCGCACATCGCGAATTGCAAACTCGGCGCTTTCAACCTGTTCGTCGGACCAATGCAGGTGGAGATTGGCGAGGGCGCTTCGATCGGGAACCGCAACACCTTTTCATGTGGGTTTTGGACAACACAGGAGCAATACCAGGACAAAAATTACGCCCGCACTTTGCAGATTGGCGCAAATACTTTGATCACATCCGGGCATTATTTCGATGTGGCCGGTTCGTTCGCGTTGGGAGATGGCTCGTGGATTGCAGGAATGGGCTCGCAATTTTGGACACATGGCGCTGGCGTGACCGACCGCGACATCCAGATTGGTCGTGATTGCTATATCGGCAGCGCCGCTCGCTTCGCGCCGGGAGTTGTGGTTGGGAATCATGTGATCGTGGCAATGGGGAGCGTGGTGACGAAGAAGTTCGATATTGCGAAGGCAATGATCGGGGGCGTGCCAGCAACGGTGTTGAAGGAAAATTACGATTGGAAAGTGGAAGAATAATAGACTCTACCGGATGTAGGCCTCTGCCTGGCTTGTTAACGCATCCGCAATGCGGTCTGTGTGACGGTCGTGCATGGGCATGGATTCGATCTCACCCGGCGAAAAATACCCGGTTTCGCTCGTTTCATCGCTCAAGCTGAGTTCTCCCTCTACAATTTCGACTTCAAAGTTCATAACGACGAAGTGCGCCTGGTTGCCATCGGGATAGATGACCAGTTGGTCGGGGTTGCTATACACGCCGGTCAGGCGCTTCACGCGGACTTGCAAGCCTGTTTCCTCGAACACTTCGCGCACACAACATTCCTCCACAGATTCACCCGATTCCATGTGACCGCCTGGGAGGCACCATAAGCCGTTATCCTTGCGGCGGGTGAGTAGCACTTTTTGACGGGTTTCGTTGAAGATGGTCGCGGAACAACCGATGCGTAATTCCCCGTTCTTTCCCAGGCGTTCGCCGTATAGAACTTGTGTCATTTTCCCTCCGATGTGGGTAGGAGCGGGGTAACCCCGCTCCTACCGTTTATTTCACGAACGTTCCAGCCCGTAAATCTGCCAGCGCCTGGTGGATTTCTTCTTCAGTGTTCATCACGAACGGGCCATAAGGGACGATCGGTTCCTTGAACGGCGCGCCTGCCATCAGCATGAAGCGGACGGCAGAATTCTCGGTCTTGACCCGGATGTGGTCGCCGTCCTCGAATTTGATCATCGTGACGGCGGAGACGGTTCCGCCCGAGAACACGCCTTCACCCTCGAAGACGTAAACCACTACCGTGTGTCCTTCGGGGGTGGGCAGGGTCCATTCGATGCCGGGAGCAAGCTGAACATCCATGTAAAGAGGCGCGGCGGCAATCTCGGTCACGGGGCCAGAGACGCCGTCCACAGTCCCGGCCACCAGGCGGATTTTGATCCCATCCTTTTCCACCACCGGGATGGTTTTGTCGCTCACTTCTTGGTAGCGCGGCGGGGACATCTTCAGGCGTGCGGGCAGGTTGACCCATAATTGAAAGCCATAGATGTTCCCGCTAGGGCTGCGTTGCGGCATCTCTTCGTGCAAAATGCCGCGCCCGCTGGTCATCCACTGCACGTCGCCAGCGCCGATGGAGCCCATGTTTTCCAGGCTGTCGCGGTGGCGGACGGAGCCCTCCAGCATGTAGGTCACGGTTTCGATGCCGCGATGTGGGTGGGTGGGGAAGCCGCGGATGGGGCCTTCGTTTGGGTCGTTGAAGGCGAAATGGTCGAAGAGCAGGAAGGGGTCGAACTCGTTGGAGCGGCGCGGCGCAATCGACCGGCGCAGCAAGACCCCTGCGCCCTCTATCACGTATTGCGGTTCGATCAGTCGTTCGATGTTGCGCAGTTTTTTCATTTACACCTCTAATGCTTTTTCTGCTAAATAATTGAGTTCAGCCAAAACTTTTCAGGACACGGATTCCACGGACAATTACGGACCCTTCCGTAACTTTACGGATTTTTTCCGTTCTTTCCGTGATGTCCGTGTCCCCGCCGAATTTGGCGGGGTGTCCAAAGATTTTCATCAGTCTTTATCCCGGTTTGCTATTTCATAGACATCTGCTAGGGTTCAAATTTTACCAAACCTGTCCAAAATTTCCGACATCAACACTGGAACGAGCCGGCGATATTCTGGGTCGTTTTCGGTGACGTCCACTTCCAGGGTGCGGACGGGATTCAGGGTGACCAGCCACTCGTCGAGAAAAGACTCGAATAACGCGAAATCTTCGGCGGAGGCGATGTTGATCCGTTCACGCGCGGACAACCGGCCTGCTACCGTTCCCTGGTCCGCTCGCAGCCGGACGATCAGTTCTGGGGGCGGCATCAGGCCGCGCAGGGTTTCGTACAGCCGCCGGCACAGGTCGAATTCGGGGTTGGTCAGCAGGCCGCGGTGGTGGAAGAGGCGCGCAAAGCCGTGATAGTCCAGATCCAAACCGCCGTCCGTCAATCCTGTTTGCGGCGAGGCGCGCAGGGACCGTTCCTGCTCGGCGCGCAGCAGGAAATAGTCGATCTGGTTGGCGAGGCCGTAGCGCGCATCCTGCTTGAACAGCGCCTGAAAAGGACGTTCGTCGTGCTGCTCGAGTGCAGTTGCAAATTCGCCTGCCTTTGCCAGTGCGCGGACCAGGGCGGTCTTGCCGACACCGCTGGGGCCGATGACCGTGATGAGTTTTCCCATGGGTCTATTCTACTGCGGGAACTTTTTTCACCTGTTGTCTCCTGGATAGAGCGGAGTTATTAAATTCTATCACCCAATCCAATTCCCAATTTACAATTTCCACTCCCCCACTTCTTGCTATAATCACCTCACCGATGAATTGGCACAAAACGACCCTCGAAATCTCCACCCACGGCAAGGGATTGCACGACATCACCGAGACCGTCCGCGCGCAGTTGCGGGCCTGGAACGTGCGCGAAGGCATGTGCTTCCTGTTCCTGCCGCACACCAGCGCCTCACTGGTCGTCAGCGAAAACTGGGACCCGACCGCCCGCGCCGACCTGGAAACTTTTATGGAGCGACTCGTCCCGGAAAAAGATCGCTGGTACACGCACGACCTGGAAGGTCCCGACGACGCCACTTCCCACATCCGTGCCATGCTGACCGATACCAGCCTGACGATTCCTCTCGATGATGGCAATCTCTCTCTTGGCTCCTGGCAGGGGATTTGTATTTTCGAGCACCGTGCCCGTCCGCACCAGCGCAGGGTGTTGATGCGCGTACTAAGCGTGGAATAACCATTCCAAATAAAAGAATCGAATGATTTCTCATCCGATTCCCGAATTTCGAATCCCGTTATTTCTTCTTTCCAAATTTCTTCTCAAATGATTTTGCGGTGACAGCAGGCTAATCACCTGTAGCTCATTGTATGACCTCACAATCGATAAAGGTGGTTGAGCCAGGATCGTCAATGCAGATGTCGGTATCCTTTGGACGCTGGCCACCGTCCAGGGTATCGGTACCAGGGCCGCCAACCAGGACATCGTTGCCATGGCCGCCGAATAGAGCATCGGCACCCTCACCCCCAACGATACAGTCATCACCGTTTTTGCCGTCGATCGAGTCATTCCCTGTTGTGCCCAGCATCAATTCGTTGGCGTTGGAACCAGTGCAATATCCCCCGGTACATACGACAATTACGGTCAAATTGTAGCGAATGCTATCGCATTCGGGCGGGGCAAGTACACTGGCAGGGATGGCTGAACTCTGATCCATCAAGCGTGTTTCTGGAACAATGTTGGCTGCCGCCAGTACGGTGATCACGCTTATTAGAATGAGGGTCAGTAAAATAACAAACGTGAATAGCCCAATCCTCTTTCTGCTCATGTTTTATCCTTTGCGTTGCTAAGGCGTTTTTTGGGCTTTGGATCGGCAGGCATTCTACTCAAGCGGAAGAGCTCTCCGATTTCTTGAGCCGGGGCAGGCCGCCCCAGCAGGAATCCCTGTCCGGATGAGCCGGCCTTTGCCAGGAAATCCCTTTCCTCATTCGTTTCTACGCCTTTGCCCACAACATTCAATCCCAGGGTTGTAGCAACTGCGATCATCCTTTGCACACCGTTGAGCTCGGTTGAGTCGCTCATTTTCAGGACCAACAGGTGATTCATCTTTACACTGCTGACCGGCAACTGACTGATTGACGAGAGTCCTAAATCACCAACAAAATCGTCAATTGTGATATGAATCCCTAGCTCCTTTAATTTTTTCAATTGCAGTAATATTTTCGGCGCATGGCCTGTCATTTTCGCTTCGGGGATTTCGATTTGCAGCCAGTTCGGGTCCGTGCCCGTCATTTGCAGGATTCGCTGGACGAGTTCGGCGGGTTCACGATCCAGGGTGTAGGTCGAAAGATTGACCGCCAATTTCAGGTCGAGACCCGCGTCTCGCCAGCCTTTGAGTTGCGTGCAGGCAACCTGCAGCACCCACTCGTCCAGTTTGCCAATGTAACCAGTCGTCTCTGCCGTTTGAATGAATTCCCCCGCCGAAAGCATTCCACGTTGTGGGTGCTGCCAGCGAAGTAAGGCTTCCACAGAAGTGATCTGACCATCCACTAGAGAAACGATGGGTTGGTAATACACCTCGAATTCGCCCCTGTCCATTCCACGTTTTAAATCTATCCGATAATCTTCCATTGAGCTGGTGATGATTCCCGGTTGTTGCCTGGTCTGTGAATAAGTATAAGAATTCCCGTCTATATGTACGATGTAATTATCAAAACTGCCCTGTGCTTCGTGCAAGATCATGGCGTTATGCTTATCGGCTAACTTGGCCAGGTCATCAATTGTGCTTACTACGATGACGCGCGTAGTTTTGCGTAAGTCGCTTTCTTCCACATCAATGATCAGCGGGTCATATTTCAAACGTACGAAGGTTTCCTGATCGTTACGAGCGATATTGTCCAATTGCAACCATAACACCGCCAGGCCGCTCAGTGAGAGCACCAGTCCGATCACGGCGATTGTGCGCAAAATGGGCACATTGAGTTCTGCCCCAAAAAACGATACTGTATTCGGGAGGCGTTTCTCTTCGCGCAGGCTGTTTGCTTCGCTCGGATTCAGCAGGTCCGTGCCTTCATTTGGACCGGCTAAATAGAATTGTGTGCGGTCATACTGGAAGGTTAGATTGGGTTCGAAGGTGGAATCCAGTATGCGGCCTGCAATCAGGCCGGTCACGTGCACGCGCGGGCCAATGGATAAAATATAAGCGCCTGGGCGCGCCGACGTGATCTCTTCGACAGATTCGACCAGTTTCACGACTTCGCATAAATTCAATCTTGCCTGGGTGTTAAAGACATTCCCGCTGAAGGGTGTCTGTTCCTGTAAGGGAATGGTGCGCTGCCATCCGCTTTGCGGGTGCGCCAACACAGCGGTCAATTGATAACTCCCGCCGATGTTTTCTGGCAAAACGGCAACCAGGGAGTAATTAAAAGCGACTTCAATCGAGCAAGTAAGCGAAGGGAAGATCGGTTCCCCGCTGCGGATCGTGGTTGTGTCATAGACGCCTGCAGGCGCCGCAGCAGAGTACGAGAAGAATCCCAGATGTTGGTAGCCGATCTCATCGGATATCACCTGTGTAGCCGGGCGGGTGAAAGACAGGATACCCAGGAGAAGCGAAAGAAAGGCTACCACAGCCAGGGCAAAGAATAAAGTCTCTACCGTGTTTCTGCGTTGCCTGTCGCGCTGGTCAGGGTTCTGGCCTGCAGGCAGGACGTCCGGGCTTTGTAAGCGCTTGCTGGTGTTTTTTTCTTTCAGCTTCTTAAAACTCATATTTTGGCTCAGCGTTGCCAGCCATTTGCGCATCTTTAGTTCTGTACGTTTTGAATTCTCTTCCATACGTTGTTTCTCTCGCTGTTTTGAAACGAATAAGGTCGCTGCAACCATGCTGCCTATGAGGCTCGCGAAGAGAGCCATGTAGATCGGCTCGCGCAGGCTTTGCATGTAGGTGCCAACTCGGGGTAAACGCACCCATAGTTTTCCAAGTACTTCCTGGCTGGTAGGCTCGTAACCGTCGACCCAGGAGTTGTTATCACCTTGTAATAAGTAGCGGTCGCGTTTTTCGTCAATGATGCGGTGGATGACATTACGATCTATATCGGCGTTCTGGTAAGCTACCACGTCTCCAACCTGATAGTTGGAAACCTTGTGCACGATGACCAGATCCCCCAATTGCAAATTTGGTTCCATGCTTTGTCCTGCGACAATGACATACGATGCCTGTCCGCCAGCCTGCATGGGTGCAAAAGAAATCCAGATGGTAGCCATCAGCGCCAGCCAAAAGGCTGTTAGTAGGGCATGGGTTCGACGTCGGTAGATCGACATAGGAATAATTATACATGACGAAAGAAATGAACCTGTCAAGCAGGTGTCCCTTTTGGGGTTGCCCATGACAGGTCCATTGTACTTTTTTACCAGGGATTTCCTGGCCGTGCCCGCCAATATCGGGCGAATGACCGTAACTATTACTGAGCAGCGATAACGCGCAGGTCGGCGGCTTCCAGAGCTGTAACGCCTGTGAACGTGCAGGTCCAGTGATTGCCGGCATTGCTGCAATTGTCTGCAAAGGTCTCAACGGTGCCGTCGGATATGCTGGCCTCGACTTCGGAAGCGGCAGCATCGAGGTCGAATTCGACCGATGCGACCAGGGACGGGTTGGTTGCGTTGAGGTTGTAGGTGACACCGGAAACAGTGTAACCGCTGACAGTGTTGCTGCCATCACCTGCTTTGCCGGCATCGGCAAGCGTGTTGCTGGCTGCCAGCGCATAGGCTGTGCTTGCAAAGACCAACGCAACGATCATGATGATGACACTTCGGAACATTCGGGTACGAAACATTTTTAACTCCTTTTGAAAAATAGTTTGTTTGTTATGGCTATGATACAAGAGGAGTAAAAGTTTGTCTGTCGGGAATCCTTGATTTCGTACTTGCAGTTTTGATAGTTTGTATTTCAGGAATTACTTAGCTGAATGGGAGAAGCCCGAAAATAAAGGGGGAGGGCGAGCACAGCTCGCCCTCCCCCTTATTTTTGGTTCTTTTCGCGAACTGCGTAAGTCCTAGACTTTTAGTTTTAGAAAAGGAGCGGAAAGGAATATTTAGTCCAGGGGCGTGATGCCGTGCTTGATGGCAAACCGGACCAATTCCGGCAGATCGTGCACATTTATCTTTTCCATCAAGCGGCTGCGATAGGTATCAACGGTCTTGGGTGACAATCCCAGTTTTTCGGCAATAGCGGCGCTGGAATGGCCTTCGACTGTCAGTTGCAGCACTTCCCTCTCGCGCATACTCAGCAGCTCGAGCGGACTCTGTATCAGACGATTTTGCATATAGGCTTCCATGACAGTATCTCGAATGCTAGGACTTAGGTATCGTCGTCCCAGATATACAGACCGGACGGCTGAGATCACTTCTGAGCCGGCCGATTCTTTCAACAAATAGCCTTGTGCGCCTGCTTGAAGGGCGCGAAAAATGTGCTCCAGGTCCGAGTGTATCGAGAGGATCACAATCCCGGTTTCCGGTAAGCTTTCGTGGATTATCTGCGCAGCTTCAATTCCGTTCAATTCCGGCATGGTGATATCCATCACGGCCACATCTGGTTTCATACTGGTGATGCCCTCGATAGCCTTTTTACCGTCCTCTGCTTCCCCTATAACCTCGATATCGTCTTGAGATTCGAGCAGGATGTGCAGCCCATCCCGGAGAACACGATGGTCATCGACCAGGAAGACGGTAATCTTCATTGCGTTTTTCTCACCCGGACAGCTACCTGTGTTCCCTGCCCCGGTACAGACCTAAGCAAGAACTCCCCGTTGATCGCTCTTGCGCGTTCTTGCATGTTGGTCACTCCCCAATGCCCTGGAGAGCTTATGGCTTGTGTTTTTGTGTCGAAACCTACGCCGTCATCAGTAACAGTCATCAGGATGTTACCCTGACTTTCCAGTAATTCAATGTCCACTTGAGATGCTTTAGCATGCTTGGCAACATTGTTTAGCGCTTCTTGAGCAATACGGAACAGAGCAATTTCTAATTCAGATGGCAGTCTTATATCTTTCAAATATTGGTCGTCAACTTTGACTGCAATGTTTGTGCGCCGGGTATATTGCTCGCTGTACCAATAGAGCGCAGCAGCTAACCCATACTGATCCAGCATCGGTGGGCGGAATTCTGCCATGATCAAACGCATGCGTGCCACACTATCCTGAACCAATTGTTCTGTGTCCGCAAGTCGGGAAATTACATCTTTTGAAATCGTCTGAGGCAGGAGTGTTCGCATGATGTTCAAATTGATGTTGATAGCGGTCATATCCTGCCCTATCCGGTCGTGCAATTCTTTTGCAAGATGCCTGTACTGGTTTTCTTGCATTTGAACCTGTTGTTGGGAGAGACCGCGCAACTGGTTTTGGCTCTCTGAGAGCTGTTCAAAGAGATGCGCGTTTTGAATGGCAAGAGCAATTGAACTTGCCAGGCTACCTACGAAAGAGGTTTCATCTTCAGTGTACCCCCCTCCATATTCTCTGGCAATCGCCAGCATACCCACGGGGTGATCACCGGCATGCAATGGGAACACTTCCAGTGCAATAAGCCCGTCTTTACCTAGCAGTGCAGCAAACTCAGGTGGAAGCAAGCCGGCGCCTTTTTCACGCGTTATCTCTTTTGCCGAGAATCTCTTTCCTTGTAGAATGCTGCTGACTATGGCGTTTGTTTCAACGGAGATGGCTCGGCTGAACAGCTGGGCGCGTTGGCGTGGCAGGCTTTCAATATCCCGATCCGCGATGGCCCGAACTTTCATCAATGTCAGATCTGACGTGAAGACCGCGATCAGGCAGGTATCACCGATCAATTTTGATATTTCGGTTGTGATATGTTCCAGCAGGTGACCGTAATCCTGGGCATCTCGCATCAGGCGCAGGGAAAAACTTGCCAAGAGTTCCGCGCGTTGTCTGTCTTCAGTCAGTTTTTGATTGAGCGCTTCCAATTGTGCGGTTCGTTCGCGCACTTTCTGGTCCATTTGCCCTGTAAACTCACGCACTTGTTTTTCTGCTTGTTTGTGTTCGGTGACATCCTGACTGATGATAATCAGGCGTCTTACTTTGTTTCCAGTTGTGATAGGAATCAGACGGACATGGATGAAGCGCTCTCCAAAAAGAGAGTCGCTTTCATGGATTATTTTTTTACTGACCGTCTCGTGCACCCATTCTCTTATTGGGAGCCCAAAGGGTGTGAGAAGTTGGAACAGGTTTTCACCGGTAAGAGATTCTGCGCTGCGGTTCAGCCATTTAGCGCCAACGGTGTTAGCAGCCAGGATGGTGCCATTCGCTTCGATCATTAAGATTGATTCTAATGTGGATGTGAACAGAATCTCCAAATCCTGTTGGACGTTTGCCAACAGGCTGGCTGTGTGCATGGAGCGTGGTTGATTGGTAGCTTCCATATACTTATTAAGATAAGTCAATCTGTGATGGCAAACACTTACATCATCATAACAAAAAGCGCGGGTTCTGATGATTGTGGAAATATTCAAAACAGAAGAGTCGGACGATTTCTCATCCGACTCCCAATTACCAAATCCCGCTATTTCTTCTGCCCAAACTTCTGCATCAATATATCCTGCAGCGTCGGTTGGCCGATCTCCTGCAACTCGTAGCGCACGCGCTGGTAGGGCTTGTTGATCTTGATTACGCGCGTCAGGTCAATGGGCGTGCCGATGATGACCATATCCACGTCCGCTTTTTCGATGGTGGCTTCCAAGTCGCGCATCTGCGCGTCGCCATAGCCCATGGCCGGCAGGATCGGACCGGTCTTGGGATACTTCTCATACGTCGCCGCAATCGACTTGACCGCGAACGGGCGCGGGTCCACGATTTCTTTCGCGCCGAAGCGACGGGCGGCTACGTAGCCAGCGCCGTAGGCCATTTCGCCGTGTGTCAGGGTGGGGCCGTCTTCCACCACCAGTACGCGTTTCCCCTGAATGGCGGCCGGGTCGTCCACGAACAGTGGCGAGGCGCCTTCGATCACGATAGCATTCGGGTTCAGCGCCCGCAGGTTCTCGCGCACCGCGATGACGTCATCCTGGTCAGCCGTGTCCACCTTGTTGATGACGAACACGTCTGCCATGCGGACGTTGGCTTCGCCAGGGTAGTACTTCGACTCATGCCCCGGTCGGTGCGGGTCGGCCACCACGATTTGCAGGTCTGAGACGTAGAACGGGAAGTCGTTGTTGCCGCCGTCCCATAGCACGATGTCCACTTCCCCTTCGGCCTGGCGCAAAATCTTCTCGTAATCCACGCCCGCGTAGACGATCACGCCGTTGTCGATGTGCGGCTCGTACTCCTCGCGCTCCTCGATGGTGCAATCGTGCTCGTCCAGATCATCGTAATTAGCAAAGCGCTGCACTTCTTGCGCAACCAGGTTGCCGTACGGCATCGGGTGGCGGATGGCGGCGACTTTGTAACCCATCTCGCGCAGGATCAGGGACACGCGCCTCGTGGTCTGACTTTTGCCTGATCCCGTCCGAACGGCGCAGACCGACACGACTGGCTTGCTCGACTTGACCTGCGTGTACTTCGTGCCCATCAGGCGGAAGTCCGCGCCCAGGGCGTTGACCAGGCTGGACTTGTGCATCACATATTCGTGTGGCACGTCCGAGTAGGCGAATACGACCTGCTCTACGCCATGTTCCTTGATCAGCGCAGGTAGCTCCTCTTCCGCGCGGATGGGGATTCCCTTCGGGTAAAGGGGGCCAGCCAGCTCGGGCGGGTAGAGGCGTCCTTCGATGTCCGGGATCTGGGTAGCAGTAAAAGCCACCACTTCGTAGTCCTTGTTCCCGCGGAAGAAGGTGTTGAAGTTGTGGAAGTCGCGCCCGGCGGCGCCCATGATGAGAGTTTTGATAGGCATGGTTCTCCTATTTGACAAGTCACGCTGAGGACAGTGTCCGAAGCCGCCCTGAATTTTGGATTTGGGCTTCTTCGTTTTTACCCAGGTGACGTGTTAACTGTACGCGGTGGTCGAGTAACCCTGAGCGTTTTTCCCTGTACCGAACGTAGGGCGGTGTGCGAAGGGCATATCGAGACCATCGATTTGTGAAATAAATCAGGCTAAACGCTTTTACGCATTTAGCCTGTCAGCTTACATCGCCTCCGGCGACTGGATCACCAGCAAATGCAAGGCATTTTCCAATACCTGCCTGGCCGCTGCCACAAGACGCAGACGGGTAGCCTGTATCTCTGCGCTTTCAGCCTGGATGACCGGCACGCTGTGATAGAAAGAATGGAATACATTTGCCAGATCGTAGGCGTAGTTGGCCACCACCAGCGGACGATATTCCTGTGCCGCCTGTTCGACTGTGTCCGGAAAACGCGAGATCAAGTCGATCAGTTCTACCTCATGGGATGTCAGTTCATACTCGAACACCACTTCTTCGCTGGGCATCCCGCCTGCTTTGCGCAGGATGCTGTTGGCGCGCACATACGCATTTTGGATGTACGGCGCAGTGCGGCCATCGAAGCTCAACGCGTCATTGACGTCGAAAATGATGTCCTTGTTGTTGTCCACCGAAAGCATGGCATAGGCCAACGCGCCTAGTCCGATCTGTCGCGCGATCTGGATGCGCAAGGTGTTCGACATTTCCGGCGTGCGCTCGGTCATCGCTGCCAGCGCACGGCGTTCGGCTTCGTCAGCCACATCCTTGAACAGCACCACCCGTCCGCGCCGCGCAGACATGGCTCCCTCCGGCAGGCTGACAAACCCATACGCCAGGTGGAAACATTTCTCCGCCTGTGGGAAGCCCCACAATTCCAGGATTTTGAAGGCTTGCTGGAAGTGCAGGCTTTGGCGGTTATCGACCACATAAATGGAGCGGTCTACTTTATATTGCTCGAATTTGACCTTTGCCAATGCCAGGTCCTTGGTCAGGTATAGCGTGGTGCCGTCGCTGCGCAGGATAACCGCTGTGCGATACTTTTCTTTCTCAAGT
>CAZLOC010000063.1:0-13255 GCA_964560935.1 uncultured Anaerolineaceae bacterium
AGCCTGGATTTGCAGGTCGTAGTCGAGGCTGGTGGTGATGGTCAGCCCGCCGCGTTCGATGCGCGTGCGGTCGAATTGGGAGTCGAGTTGTTGGAGGACCAAGTTGAGGAAGGCAGGTGCGATTTCATTCCCACCCTCACCCCCGGTTCCTCTCCCTGAGGGAGAGGGGAGAAACGCGGGAGATTCAGCAAGGATAGCTTGTGTTTCATCTTCTGCAAGGAAGCCCAGCGCTTCCATGATGTGGACAGTCTCGCGTCCGCGCTGGAGGGCGGCCTGGGGCGCGTCCAGCGGATTCAGCCCCGGTGCTTGCCCCACCGCCGCCAGAATCGCGGATTCGGCGGGCGTCAGCGCGGAGGCGGATTTGCCGAAGTAGAGTTGCGCGGCGGCCTCCGCACCGTAGGCGTAGTTGCCGTAGTTGGCCGAATTGAGATACCACTCGATAACCTGCGAACGCCCGTAAGTGGATGTGATCTGTGCAGCCAGCAAGCGCTCACGGAAGGCGCGTTGGGGAGAGGGCGGTTCGTTCCAGAGTAGCAAGTCACTGACAAGTTGTTGGGCAATGGTGGGATGCAGGTCGAGATTGTCGAGCCCGGTCAGTGCATAGCCGGAATGTTCCCAGAAGGTCGGGTCGGCCAGCGCCAGGGTGGCCTGCACGAGCGAGTCGGGCAGGTGCTGCGGGTTGGACGGGTCGAGCGGGATGTAGCGGCGTGGGGATTCGGTCGGTGCGAAGGTCTTGAGGATGTGCTGTTCGCTACGGTCGTAGACACGCGTGGGTTGCAGTAGCAGGCCGTCGGGCGGGTTGAGCAGGCCCGGCAAGGTCTGAACCGAGGGCAGGTCGCGTGTCAGTTCGGCATAATAGAAGGCTGTCCCCAAAATGAGCAAAGCCAGCAGGATGCTGAGCACAAAGCCGAAGCCGAGCGCAACGCGCTGGGTGCGCGCTTCCACACTGCGGCGAGCGGACTCGCGGCGATCACGGCGGCGGCGGAGAATGGCGCGGACAGCAGACATCAGTCGTCCAGCAGGTCTTCCAGCCAGTCAAGCAGGCCGTTTTTGGCTTTCGATTTAGGCTGTGCTGGCGTGTCGCCCTGCACAACACCGTTCTGCCCGTTGATAAGCACCAGCAGTTTCTGCCCGTTGATGGGGATTTCCGTGATCCAGACCGGCACGAGCACAAGCTTGAATGATTCAATAGCCAGGCTGGCTGAGGACGTTTTCAGGTTAAAAAGGGATGCGATCTCGCCCGGCAGCTTGCGTTTCAGCGTGGAATAGGCGCGACTGCGGGCATCCAGCGAGGCATCTGCCATCGGCACGTCGTAGACTTCGGCAGCCCAGTTTGACAGGTAGCGCGGATCGTAAGGTTTGGTGGCCTTCAACTCAAAGGTGGGCAGCATGCGTGAGATGTGACGGGCGATCTTGCGACTGGCGGGAACAGACAGATCGTCGATGTGAACGGGATATTCGTCCGCTACATGGACGACTTTTTGTGCGCGCTGTTGAAATCCATCTTCCGACTCGTATTTGTCGCCGCGATAGGCGATCCCGCCGCCTATGTCGAAGGTCCAGATGGGCAGGTAGACGCCGCGCGGCAGGTCGACCACCCCCTGCGGCTTGATGCCGTTGCTCTCGACCCAGTCCACCAGCAGGCGCGCGGCCTGTTTCTGATTGAAGGCCTGTGGGATGACGCCTTCCGGCTGAAGTAGCTCGCGCGACTCTGCCAGGCTGACGACATGCGGCGAGTCGCAGTAGGCGCAGGTTGTGGAGATGACATCCGGGGGCAGAATAAATTCCGCGCCACAGCCCTGGCAGTGGAAAACCTGCATGGCGACCGGCTTGCCATGTCCGCGGGCGGTGGCCATCGCGATCAGGAAATCCTGCTCTTCGGCTTCGCCTCCTGATCCCAGACTCTGGTTACGAGTGCAGTGCTCGCAGATCAGGCCCGACCCATCCGGCGCAAAGACCATCTTCGCGCCACACTGCGGACACATGAAACGGTCTGCGGAGGCCTGCGCTGGGTCGGTGGATGGGACGGGCAAGGCATCGGGGTTGATGATCTCTTTTTCGTCGAGCTTGCCGTCTAAAACCGCCAGGTCACGGCGGGCGCGGGCGTGTCGCAGGTCGAACGAAAGACAGTTTTCCAGCGCGGCGCGTTTTTCAGTCGGGTCGTCTATGACCTTGCTCAACCAGAACCAGGATTCGGACAGCACATCATAATCACCGCTGGCGCTGACGGCGCGTTCCAGGTAGCGGCGCGCGGTCTCTTTCTGTCCGGCCTTGGCTTCGATGATCCCGCTGCGCAACAGGCTTTCGGCGTAGTTCCTTTGCATGGATAGATTTTACAACAAATTTCCCGGAGATAAACCGCCAAGGCGCGAAGAACGCCAAGTTGTAATGTTTGACGCCAAGAAAACTTGGCGGGCATATTACTTTCTTGGCGAACTCCCTGGCACCGCCCGCCAGGGCAGGTGTGGCATCTTGGCGGTTGAAAAACGAACTATCTTCGCACGATCGCGTCCGTCATCTTCGCCACACGGACCATGTGCTCCACGTCGTGCACGCGGATGATGTCTGCGCCGCGGGTGATGCCCACGGACACGGCGGCAGCCGTCCCTTCGACGCGCTGGTCGAGGGGCAGGTCGAGTGTGAAGCCGATGAAGGATTTGCGCGACGGCCCCAACAAAACGGGATAGCCCAAGGCGCGGATCTCGTCCAAACAGCGGATGAGTTCGAGATTATGATCGACCGTTTTGCCGAACCCAATCCCCGGGTCCAGGATGACGCGGTCGGACTCAATTCCAGCCTGCTGCGCCAATTTGACCGAGTCCATCAACTCGCGCTTGACGTCCGCCAGCAGGTCGTCGTATTCCGCGCCGATGTAGGCATTGCCAAGTTGCTCCCGCACTTCCACGCTGGCCGGATTGCTGCGGTTGTGCATCAGGATGACTGGTGCGTTGTACTTCGCCGCTACGCCAGCCAGGGCCGGGTCAGCGCGGAGAGCCCAGACATCATTGAGGATGTGGGCGCCAGCCTTGAACGCTTCCTCTGCGACGGTGGCTTTGTAGGTGTCGATGGAAATGAGCGCATCGGGGAATTCTTTGGATAGCGTCCACACGACTGGGATGACTCGTTCCATCTCAGCCTCGGCACTTAGCGGTTCCGAGCCGGGACGGGTGGACTCGCCGCCCACGTCGAGGATATCGGCGCCAGAAACGAGAAAGCTACGAGCCTGGTCGAGGGCTGCGGTTACACCCTCACCCCCGGCCCCTCTCCCTGAGGGAGAGGGGAGCAAGCCATCCCCCGAAAAGCTATCCGGCGTAATATTAAGGATGCCCATCACGTAAGAGCGGACACCCCAGTTGAATGTGTGTTTGGCGATGTCGAGGGGTTTCATATTCTAAAAGCTCGTCGGGGTCTTAGACCCCAACGGAGCATATTAGGAAATGTGATCGAGCGGACGGCCTAGCCAGGCTTCGGCCTCGTTGATGTCGGTAAATAAGCGCATATAGGCAGTATCTCCCCCGGATAGAGCAGCGATCTCTTCAATAGCGGCCTTGACCTTTTCCGATGAAACGACCACGGCCAGGCGGATGTTGCGCGTGCCCGGGTCAGTGTTGAGCTCCACCGCCATGCGGATGGCCTTTTCAGGAATCTCACCTACTTGACGCAGATCATACAGATTGCGCACACGCTGGTCAGAGCCGAGCAGGTGTTCGGAGGCGAATTCGTACCAGTCGGCCAGCGTGGCATCAGAAAGGTCGGTAAAGGTGAGCGTCATACCGCCGTCGCCGCGGCGTACTACGTGCATGCCCACGCCGGGTTTGGGCTGCCAGTTAAGCGGTTTAAGTTCGGTCATGGGTCCTCCTGTTGGTCAGGGAAGATTATAACCGAAGGCGAGGGGAATTAAGGGGCGACCACATACCCCCAGACGTAACGAGCTACCTCAACCCAATAGCTGTTCCAATAAGTTTCATCCGTTGGTAATCTAGTGACATCAGGAGTTGGGGGAGCATGACAACACTCGGGAGCTATATTTTGATCAGAAACAATTGCTGGGGTTGGGATTATATTTAAATCCAACAAGGAGTGGTATCTAATAAGCCAGGTTAATTGATGATTACTTACATTACCAGCGGTAGTGCTAAGCTTTATGTTAGTTGCCCCTATTGTTATCGTAGTATTTGATGATGGATCCAACATTAGCACACATTTATCTTCTTTGTCTTTGACAAACATGGGAAAAGCAACATACCCTGAAAGATGATTTCGTGAAATATAAATATCCTGTCCCAACGGTGGATCGTAGTGTTTTGGTGCTACAAAGCCATTCTCGGAATTCATCAAAGTTATATCTTGCGCTGGAATGCTTAAGATAGCTACATCTTTTTCCGTGACCAATGGGTTGTAACTAGAATCGGTAACTGTGACTAAAAAATACAATTCATTATGGTCCGCTAATTTTCCCAATTGAGTTTTTAGTTCAGTAGCAAATTGATCCCTGTTTATATTTGACGGCTGTGCTAGTGAATGATTTAGTAAAATGGTCTCTACCAATTCCGGATGTATGAATGTCAAAGTAATTCGGGCTACTTGATCATCATTTACAAGAATGTCTTGGAAATTGGACCATCGGCGTACTTGATCTTTGAGGGTATGCAGGGCTCTTCTACGAATATCAATATCAAAGTAAGGTTGACCAGTTCGGAAAGCTTCTGCAAAAACTGGCTCCTCTGGATATTGCTCAGACGCTTCTCTGTAAAGATTGTATCCATCAGTGGGAGGCACACAAGCCTCTAAATAAGGCAAGCTTGTTGGCGCCGATGCATCACAGGCACCGACCATGATTGCAAAAACAATTAAGATTATCCCGCTCTTTTTCTTTAGATATTTCACCATTCGTTCCCCATCGGGCGAAGTTAAATGACCGCCCTTACAGTTTTGTTAGTTTCAGTATACAAAATAATCAGATGAAAAACAATACTTTCTTTCCCACGTTTTCTATGCAATTAATCACCGAAACGAACGATCCCCTGCGCCTCAATTGCGACTAATAAATCTCGCACGCTTTGCTTAAGTACAGGATGAATCAAATCCGGCGCAACGTCCGCCAGAGGGACCAGCACAAAAGCGCGCTCGTGCAAACGCGGATGCGGGATGACCAGCGGCGGCGAAGCGAGCACGAGGTCATCATAGAACAGGATGTCCAAGTCGATCAGGCGCGGGCCCCAGCGAAAGTTCTGCTCGCGTCCTAACTCGACTTCGAGCTGCTTCAGATATTTGAGCAGCGCTTCCGGCAACAGTTCTGTTTTAGCTTTGACGACCATGTTGAGGAACGCAGGCTGGTCTTCGTAGCCCCAGGGCGGCGTCTCGTAGACGTGCGACTCAGCCAGCACTTTAACTTCTGGTGGCATGGATTGGATTGCCGCGCGTAGATTAGCCAGGCGGTTGCCCAGGTTAGTGCCCAGCGCGATGTAGATGGTGTTTTTCACAAGGTGATTATATTCCAGTCACTGAGGATGGGAAGCGGAAATAATTAAAAAACATACTCCCGGCCATCGACCGGGAGCAGTATTGGTCTTGATCAGGAAGCCCGTTATCTTACATGAACAACGGAGGCCTGTTTGACTTTTTCAAACATCTTGCGGACGCCGTCGATCTCATCCTGATTGACCGTGTGGCCCATCCCGGGATAAGTGTGAAAATCGACGCTGGCGCCCATTTTCTCGAATACGTTGGCTGTAGCGCTGATAAGGTCGTGTGCTACCCAGGGATCGACGTCACTGCCGCCGATGAAAACGGGCATCTGGTCGAAAGAACCCGGGTAATTGCGAGGCATACCTTTCGGTCCGATCAGGGCGCCGCTGAAAATGAATAGACCGGCGTATTTCCTGGCGTTGCGGGCGACATATTCCGAAGCTAGACATGCACCCTGTGAAAAGCCTCCAAAAGCGATCTGCTGGTCCGAAAAACCTTTTTCGTGAGCCTCTTTTACCAGGGAATCGACGGTTCCCAAAGCAGAAGACAGGTCAGGTTCGTTTGCCTCAAGCGGCCCAAAGGCGGTATTGGGATACCAGCGGTTCAACGCTGCCTGCGGGATCAAAAAACTGACCCCTTCCATGTGAAGTGCTTCGGCGATTGGCATCATCGCCTCAGCGGTAGCCCCGCGACCGTGAAGCAGGATGACGATCAGTTCTGCATCCTCGAGTTCAGCACTCATATTTATCACAGGTTGTCGGTGATGGATATTTGTTGCCATTTGCGCTTACGCTCCGATGGGTGTCAACCCGGCTTCGATTTGCTCGCGACGATCTTCCAGGAAAGGCGGCAAGACCAGCTTTTCGCCCAGTTCCTCCTGGGCTTCATCGATGGCGAAGCCGGGACCGTCGGTGGCGATTTCGAACAGGATACCATTGGAAACCCGGAAGTAGATCGAGCGGAACCAGAAGCGATCGATCAAATTGCTGACGTGTAAGCCTGCTCCTGTTAAATGAGAGTGCCATTCTTTCTGCGCCTCAAAGTCCTTGACCCGGAAGGCGACATGGTGCGTGCCACCTGCGCCCAACCGGCCCGGCCCTGCATCGGGCTGTTCCAACAGCCAGACTTCAGACCCGGCGCCCCCGTTTTTTCGGGTGGTGAAAATGACCGCATGCGACTCCCGGTCGATCCATTGCGCGCGTTCCAGTTCTTCAAAATTCAGGATTTCCTTGAAGATCATCTCCAGTTGATCGATGGAGGAAACGGAAAGAACGATGCTATAAAATCCTCGCAGGGTGTACTCATCCAGGATATCAGGGCGCTGCCAGATCTCACCCTCATATTCTGCGCCTCGGTCATTGACCAGGTACAACTGCTGGCCTTCGGGATCTTCGAACGCCAACAGTTCGCGCCCGGCAAAGTCAGTGATCTGGTCATGATTTATGCCATATTCATCGAAACGTTCTGCCCAGAAGTCAAGCGCCTGGCGGCTGGCCACGCGAAAAGCCGTTCCGGCAATGCTGTCGCTGCCGCGGACATTCGGGCCAATATGGGGCCAATCGAAAAAGGTCATATCGGTACCCGGGGAACCCGCTTTATCGGCATAGAAAAGATGATAAGCAGAGACATCATCCTGGTTGACCGATTTCTTTACCAGGCGCAAACCCAATACCTGGGTATAAAATTCGACGTTATCAGCGATCCTGGCGCTGACCGCGGTGACGTGATGGAGTCCATTCAATTGCATTTTGACACCTCTAATTCAGAATTGGTTTTCAGGGTTTTGATGCAGGACAACAGGGATTTCTTACTTTTGTCTAATTAAAATCACACTTTTGTACAAAGCTTCGGATGTTTTTTTGCTGTGTCACTGCTAGTACCCGGACAGCATGATAATGATTGATGAAAATACAGTGTGCAAAGGGAAATCCACCAATCAAAATTACCTTGTTCGGGCACTTAGGAGGCCTTTGTCCAACGTGGCAGTCTCCTGACAATTGGGAAATTGCTCCACTGCACTGCACCAAACGCAGTGCGGTGCAAGTGTCGCTACGCTCGCAATGACATCCCGGAAATAAAAGTTAGCTTTTATTCGTCAGCATCACGCCGTTCTGGGACGGGTCATACAGAAGCAGCCCGTCTTCAGTCTGTTTGGCAGGGATACCTGCTTTTTCCACCCGCGCCGTGACTTCATCCAGCGCGGCTTGATCGGGTAATTCCACCGTAAAGTAATGCAGACCGAGCGCGTCAGTGGAAGGCGGTGGCGCGCCCTCGCCCTGCCAGGTGTTCAGGCCGACATGGTGATGATAGCCACCTGCCGAGACAAACGCCATACGGACTGAATCGACCATGCCCATCACATCAAAGCCGATGACACCGTGATAAAAGTCAACGGCCTCGTCTATGTTCCGTATATGTAAATGGACATGACCAACACGGGTTTCTGCCGGAATAGGGAGATCCAATTTATCATCTTCCTTGAGATGACTGAACAATGCCTCCACATCCAGTGGTTCGCGGCCGTCACTCAGGGAGCCGTCCGCGCGGCGCGTGATGTATTCTCCGTTTTTCAGGGACCAGGTTCCATCTTCGGGCGATTCGCAATACAGCTCAATGCCGTTGCCTTCTGGGTCGTCCAGGTAGGTAGTCTTGGTCATAATATGGTCGGTGGGGTGGCTGCGATATTTCAAGGCGAACAGACGCGCCATGACGCGCGCCAGTTCGCGCCGATCGGGGAAGAGCACGGCAAAATGATACAGGCCGGTTACACGCTGGTAGCGTTTGAAGCCGGGTTGCTCCACCAGGCGGAGTAATTCTCTTTCACTGGCTCCTAACCCGGCCTGATTACCTTCGCGCCAGTGAAGTTCGAATCCGAGCGCCTGTTGGTAAAAGGCGATCTGGTTCTCAAGGCTGGAAACGGTCAATGAAACAGGGCCAATTTGGGTGGCGGGATGAATCGAAAATTCGGTTTGGGTTTCAGCTTGTGTCTGACTCATATTTTTTCTGTCTGAAGCAATGTTGGGAAGCATCACAACTCGCAATGAATCAGACAACATTACTCTCATTTGTCTTTCGCCCCAAATTGGTTTATCTATAATGAAAGTATCCCCACACAGTATCTGAATAATCCAAATTTGTATTCTTGTCCAAGATAGTAAAGAAGTCAACCCTGGTTACGATCTTTCCCCTGTTTTGCATGAAATAATCTTGCAAGAAAGCGAAGAAGGCCTCATCGCCGATTCGATCGCGTAAATCCTGCAAAAAGTGCGCGCCGTTGAAATAGACGGTGTGCTTGTAAGTCTCGTCATTTTGACCCTGATAAACGGGAATATCGATATATCCACTGGGATTGAAAAAGTCAATGCGATAGGACCACCACCACGGAACGAGGTCGGGATACAGGGTTTCGTAGAAGATGGCTTCTGAATAGGTAGCCAGCGACTCGTCCAGCCAGGGCTCCAAGGCCTGGTCGTTGGCAACCTGCTCGAACCACCACTGATGCGCCGTCTCGTGGACCGAGACGAAGGTCAGGTAGTTTTGGGCGGTGCTGTCGAACTGGTCGTAGAAGTAGCGGCTATTGAAATAGAGCGCGGAGTATTCCATGCTGTCCATGAAGTCTGCGACCACGATGGATAGCGTCTCGTGCGGATACGGCCCAAAGCGTTGCGAGAAAACTTCGATGGCCTGCTTGCTGGCAATCAGTGCGCCTTCGCCCGCGCCTTTGTAGATGGGGAAGTAGTAGCTAGATACCTTGACATCGCCTACCTTCAAACTGGTGACTTCGAAATCACGGCTGGCGGAGAGGGCAAAAGCGCGGCCTTCTGTCAGTGTGTAGCGAGTAAATTCGCCGTTGGGTTCTGGCGTGCCGCTGGCGGCGACGATGGGGACGTTGTCGGGATGCGCGAATTTGAGATCGACGACGAAGTCGGCCAATGGGTAAACGAGATATTCTCCATGTGACCAGGGCTCGCGGATGACCCATTCGCCATCGATGAACGGGACGACGAAGGGGTACCAGTTGGTCAGGTTGGTTTGCAAATCGCCGTAGCCGAAGATGCGCGCTCGCAGACTATGAGCCTGGTCTGTGTAGGGCAGAGACAGGTTGTAGCGGAGGTGAACTTCTATAACAGAATCAGGTTCGAGCGGGGTGAGAAGCGGAATGTCCAGACGATGTCCGTCCAGCGTGAAGTCGGTCACAGGGATGTCGCTAATAAAGATGCTCTCAAGTCGGAAACAATTGGGCCAGAGATTGGCAGCGATCGCCAGCGTCAGGGACTCGATGTTTTCGCCGGTGTAGTTCGGGTAGAGGATGGTTTCGTCGACAGAGACGAAATGGCGGTCATAGTCGATGGTGGTGTTGAGATTGTAGACAGGGCGCGAGGGAATGGGGACGGGCGTGGGCGGCGGATTGGTGGGCGTGGCGGTGGGGAGCGGCGTGGGGGTGTTGGTGGGAGGCGGTGTGGCTATGGTGGTTGGGGAGGCGGGAGAGGAACAGGCAGTTAGGAATATGGTAAGTAATATGAGGGGAATACGCTTTTTGTGCACGTTACTTTTCCCTGTTTTTTGACGGTTGTTGAGTAGCTCCGAGTGGTAGCGAGGAGCGTATAGAAACTACAAAATTTAGCTTAGCTTGTAACCTGTTGGTCTCGATACGCCGCTACGCGGCACTCGACCAACACGATTAGTGCCAGATGCTCTCGTAATTACCCATAATCTCTTTTCCTTCCACAAAGCGCTGAGGGCGGTAGATCGAAATATCCACGGTCTTGGCTTCGCCATCCAGGATCAATTCTGACATACACAACCCCACCGCAGGAGCAATCTTGAAACCCGTGCCGCTCATGCCGCACTGGAGGTAAAAGCCATCCGGCCCGGCCTGCCCCAGCAGGGGATGCTGGTCGGGGGTGATGCCGTCATAGCCGCCGTGCGCGGTGTGCAGGTAGCTATTTTCCATAATGGGCACACGCTGGCAGATGCGTTCGATGGCGCGTTCGACAAACCCTTTGATGGCATGGTCGGTGTCCCCGTCGGGTGAATCGCCCAATGGATTGCCGTCTTCCAGGCCAACCAGCATCAGACCGCCGGTTTCGGGGCGGAAGTACATCTCGTTGGGGAAGTCGATCACGGTAGGATGGCTGGGTCCCATTTCTTTGGGCCTGCCCACGAACATGGTATCGTGCCGCCAGGTGGTGTAAGGCAGGTCAAGGCCGGCCATTTCGTTGAGCACCGCCGCCCATGGTCCAGCTGCATTGACCACCACCGGCGCGAAGTAATCGCCCTGCAAAGTTTGAACGCCTTTCACCTTTTGGCTTTTCACGATCACGCCTGTCACGGCGCAATCTTGCACGATGCGCGCGCCTTTGTCTTTGGCCGCATTGATCAGGGACGCAGTCGTTGCGCTCGGGTCAGCGTAGCCAGATTCAGGTTCGTACGCAGCGACATCGAAATCATCCGTCACAAAAGACGGCACCAGCCGCTTGACATCGTTCGCAGTGATTAGGAAGGAGGCGATGCCAGTGTCCTGGTGCATGGCGGTATTCTTCCGCAGCGCTGCTTCGTTCTCACGCGCTACGATTTGGAGGAATCCCGTACGGGTGAAACCTGATTCCCCGCCGACTCGCTCAGTCCAGTTCCGGAAATACCCGAACGAAACCCAGGCCAATTCTGAATCCTGGCGCACATCGTAGTGCATGCGGACAAGGCCACTGGAACGGCCGGTCGCACCTGCGCCAGCGAAATCCTTTTCCAGCACGATAGGCTTGACTCCGCGCTGCGCCAGGTGGAAGGCCAGGCTGGCTCCGTGGACTCCTGCACCGATGATGATAACGTCTGCTGTGTTGGGCATAAAAGCTACTCCACTTTGGTGATAATCGTATTGGTCGCCCCCGCCTCTTTCAGGGACCGGGAAACTGCTCCCGCTTTACCGGGCGCGACCAGCGCAATCATGTTTCCGCCGCGCCCTCCGCCAGACATTTTGGCTCCCAGTGCGCCTGCTTTGCGAGCTGTTTCTACGAGATGGTCGAGTTCCGGGGATGAAACCAGCATATTTCGCAGCAAGGCGTGGTTCTCGTCCATCAGCGGGCCGCAACTCTCAGGTATACCGTTTTCGATCAGTTGGCGGGCGGTATTAGCGATGCTTCCAATCGCCGCAAAAAGCGTTTCATAGCGTTCGGGTTTTTTATGTCTCTGCACCCGCACATGGCGGACAGCTTCTTTGGTAGAAGCAGGGATGCCCGTATCTCCGATCACGATCGTGAAAGGTTTCTTGACTTGTAGGATCTCGGTCGGCTGACCTTTGACAAAATAGACTGGCTTCGCATATGTCACGACACTGTTGTCGATCCCTGATGGCGTGCCGTGATACAGCTTCTCGGTCTCAAAGGCCAGTGCGTTGATTTGCTCGTCTGTCAAGTCCTTATTCAAATGTTTTGCCAGCGCGCGGATGATGGCAACCGAAACGGCTGCGCCGGAACCAAGTCCTGAAGCGATGGGGATGCTCGAGCGGACCAGGATACTCACGCCTGAGAGTGAGTCCACTTCCAGCGCGGTAAGCGTGTTTCGAACGGTAGCAGCCAGCGGGTGGGAAGAAGCGAGGGAATCCAGCTTTTCGTTGAGTTGAATGTTGGGGGCGTTGAGTCGAATCCCGGGGCTGAAAATCTTGTCGATCCGTACTTCTGCCTGCACCTGCATTACAGGCACAGCCAGTGCCGGGTAACCGTACACGACGGCGTGCTCCCCAAACAGAATGATCTTACCGGGCGCGGCTGCCTTGCTCATGAAATATAAAACACGATCAACACTGCCAGCCCCCACAATGCGATTGAAATTTGCAGTGGTCGGTCAGAGAGAACCAGTTCTTCGGGCGCGCTGCCAGTCCCTTTCACTTGCAGCATATATTGGTAACGAAAGATGCCATACATGAGGAAAGGGATGGTCAGCATCATCATGTGGTTTTCGGGCAGGTTGGGCGCTGAGAACGTGTAGAGGCTGTAGGTGATAATAGTCATGCCCGAAGCCAGCGTAATAAGCTGGTCTAGAAAGCTCAAGGTGTAGCCGTCCAACACGCGTCGTTGGGCGTTGGGGCCATCAGCAATTTCGGAAAGCTCGGCGCGCCGTTTGCCGGTGCCCATCAGTAATGCCAGGAAGGTAGTGAAAATGTAAATCCAGGGCGAAAAGCGGACAACGTCGATCAGCGCCACGCCAGCCGCCACGCGGATGACATATAACGAAGCCAGCAGGATGATGTCAAGCAGCACGACATGCTTGAGCCATTTGGAATAGATCAGGTTGATGATTAAATAAAGCAGGGCAATGAGCGCAAAGGCAGGAGAAAGCCAGTAAGCGACCGGGAAGGAAACCAGTAACAAGACAGCCGCAAAGGCCCAAGCCGCCGGGATAGATAACTTGCCGGCCGCGATAGGGCGGTTGCGTTTGGTCGGGTGCTGGCGGTCGGCTTCCACATCGGCAATGTCATTGATGATATACACCACACTGGCAACCAGGCTGAAGGTGAGCACGCCGAGGATGGTGTGCAGCATGGCGTCCGTATTGGTCAGCTTACGGTCAAAGACCACAGCTGCCAGCAGGAAGACATTTTTGGCCCACTGTTTGGGGCGCATGGTTTTGAGCAGAGCTTTCAACATGCGGCAATTTTACCTGATTCTTTGACGCATCTGTCCACTTGGTGGTATAATCAGAGATAGAACGTATGTTCTTTTTGGAAGTGCCTAATATCAAGGACACAAGAAATATGTCACCCTGAGCGAAGCGAAGGGTCTCCCGCGCT
>CAZLOC010000064.1:0-1224 GCA_964560935.1 uncultured Anaerolineaceae bacterium
GTCATCGATATGCGGCTGCTCACGGACATGATCGATTTCAAAAGTGGGATGAATGGATGTTTTCTCTACCTCCTCTCGAACGGATGGATCAAGATAGGCCACAGCGATGAGATAATCTTCTTCCATTACTTTTTGGCTGACCCCAAACTCTTCCGGCACTAGACCAACCGCCGCGATGCCTCCGCCTTTGCCGTTCCCGCGGTTCCGCATCTGGATCAGGGACTGCAACAAATGTCGCCCGGCAATTTTTTCCGAGCAGGCAATTCCGATAACACCACAACCACCCTCGGCCGCTTCATCCCGCGCAGCCGGGCTGATCTCGATTTTGGGCAAGGACTTTCTTCGAGAAGCCAATACTTTTTCGACAGATAATTTTTTAGCCATAGTTCACTTTCCATAGACCAGCAAATCGGTTCGACCACGAAGCTCACGAATGCTCTTGAGCCCTAAGCGACGCAAGATATCTCGTAACTGCCAGGCAAATGACTGATACATATTCCCAATCCGCTGTGCAGCAACTTCAGGATCGACCAAAAGCGAAAGTTCCGGATCTGTGGTCGTTAGCCCGAAGGGACAACCACGACCGCGCTCGCAATTTGAGCAGCGCGTACAACTTAGGGCGATAAGCTCCGCTGTACCTAAAACGACGCCATCCGCGCCTAAGGCGATTGCTTTGGCGATGTCATAAGCAGTGCGAATTCCGCCGCTGGCCATGACAACCACTTCGTCTCGAATATTTTCGCCGGAAAGATATTTATGGACTTTAGGAATGGCAAACTCGATGGGCATGGCAATATTTTTCTTGGCAATCTCTGGCGCCGCGCCTGTGCCGCCATAGGAACCGTCCAAATGGACAATATGAGCGCCGGCATAGTAGCTCCCTACGGCGACCATATCGACATCCACGGGCGTAGAAACTTTCACTGAGACCAATGCACGCGGATTGATGGTTTTGGCCCAATCGACATGTTTTTTGTGATCTTCCACAGAGTAAACTGAGTGGAACGGGAAGGGCGAAAACAGGCTCACCCAGGGCACGCTCTCGCGCATTTTGGCAACTGTTACCGTCGTTTTATCGCCTAATAAGTGGCCGCCCAGGCCTGGTTTGGCGCCTTGGGCATATTTGAACTCGATAATGGGCGCATGCTGGATGGTCTCTTCTCGCACCCCAAACATTCCGGTGGCGATTTGCGTGATGATATGATCCTTATAGGGTACCAGGGA
>CAZLOC010000064.1:1324-13155 GCA_964560935.1 uncultured Anaerolineaceae bacterium
AATCCGCCACCCGAATCCCCGATCCGATACTCCAGCCCATTTTCTGGGGGAAGGCCGGTCGCGGCCTGATGCCAGGTTGCTAATATTAAGTCGGCGGGCCAACGCGCATCGCCCATGGCTGGGGGCAATCCATTGTCTAAGGTCGGCCAATAATGAAAGCCTTTTTCAAGGTGTTCTTTGTGTTTTTTAACGGCAGGCAAATGCACTATTGTTTCGGTTGTCATGATTTCACCTTATTCGTATCCTTCGATTTCCGCAAAAGCTTCATGCTCGAGGTCGGTTTGGAACATGGCTCGGCCGATTTCACCTCGCGAACGCCGGACTTCGCGCAAACCCATTGCGCCCAGGATTTCGAGCAACTGGTCACGCCAGGCAGCGGTCATATTCTTGATGCGTTGGATGCCCCAGTCACGGTTCAAATTTTTAGGCAAGGTAAATTGGCTTTCAGTCCGGTCCTGGCACTCGCCATCAAAATGGGCCTGCATTGCGACCAGGAGAGGAGTATCCAAAGCTACCAGGTCCAAACCAGCGATGATGGCCTTGGGAACGTGCTCCGCGGCTACAATTCCTCCGCTTCCGATCAGGGTCACTTGATCGCGCATACCAGCTTTGACGAATGTCAGGTGCGCCTCGCGGATCAAATCGAAGACAAAGCGTCCATCCTCGCCATGTCCATGGTAATCGGCGATGAAGTGGAAGACTCGTATCCCATATTCCATATAGCGCAGGAGGGTTTCACGGTCCGCGTAGGGCAGGCGCAAGGCCAGGATTGTATCGGGGAATGAGGATTGGAGGCCAGAGATTAGAGACTGGAGATTAGAGATTTGTGCGTCACTTATCTCTATCTCGATCATTTTGGGTATGAATGATAAGCTCGAGACTCGATCTGCCTCATCAGCCTTGACGAGCGGAACCAGATTTTCAACGTTCAACCTGGAACTTACAATCAGGTCTATCGGCAGGATCGCAAGCGTTTCCGCCTGGGTTGCCGCATCACTCAAAATATTAGCGACCAGCCCGGAAGTCACGGACGGAGGCGGGGCGTCATAGATAAAGGGGATTGGTATCGCCAGGCTGCGCGGCATCGCGCCCACAAGCTGCCCATCCTCATCGAAAACCAGATAAGAGGGTTTCTCGCCGATTTCCACAACCGTAGAAATAAACTCGCGGCCATGAATGCCATCTCGAGTTGGCCGGACGATCTCAGACATGTCGGTCCACATGCCGTCCCAGCCAGCGCCGCCGAATTTACCACGATATCCAGCCCCTTTGACGGGGATGCTGCCCGTTTCGGCTTCATAGGCTACAGCGCCAATATGCCCAAAATGGAAATAAGAATCACCCAAAGCCCGAAAGTCAGGATTGTGAAGGATGGTTATGATTTCCGGGTGCTGAACGGTGCAGCGCAGGCATCCCACGCAATGCTGGGGACGGGCTGCAAAGCCGCCAATAGGGCCAGAAAATGTACCGTACATGCAGGGGCGACTGGTGATGGCTTTTATATCACCACGCTGGTGGAAAACCTCCCCAAGCATATATTTGGCAAGTTGGAATCGATTTACATCGACAAGGAATCGATTCGGCCAGGAGACAATGTTAGGGACTGCTTCGGTTTTGATGTGGTACCGTTGGTACCTACTGGTACTTTGAGAGATACTCTGCATTGATTTTTCTCCTAATTTGAAAGTTGTGCTGCCTCCCAGCCCAACAACGCCTTCTTGCGAATAGTGCCATACCGATAATTTCCAAACTCACCCAGCTTGCGGATGACCCGGTGACAGGGGATCAATACCGCGATGGGATTGCGCCCCAGCGCAGTCCCCACCGCCCGGCTCGCACCCGGACGCCCGGCCTGCTCGGCGAGACCCTCGTAGCTGGTCACGGCCCCGGGCGGGATGCGCAGCAGTGCTTCCCACACCTTGAGTTGGAAGTTTGTGCCACGCAGGTGCAGGCGCAAAGGCGCATTGCCGCGCCGGCTCAGGTCAAAGATCGGCTCGACCAGCGGAGCAGTTGCTTTGTGGTCTTCGATCATCTTTGCCTGCTGCCAGTCTGCGACCAGAGCATCAATTGCGTCGCCTTCGCTGTTACCTACAAAGCCAAGATGACAGATGCCGCGTTCGGTGACGCCGATCAATGCTTTGCCGAATGGCGTATCATGCAGCCCGTAGCGGATGGTCAGCCCCGCGCCGCCGGATTTGTACTCGCCTGGCGTGACCGCTTCGGTCGTCACGAACAAGTCGTGCAGTCTTCCCAGGCTCGATAGTCCGACGCCATAGGTAGTGTCCAGCAAATTTTCGGATTGTGCTAGCAAATCCTTTGCGCCTTCCTTGGTGATGAACTGCAAAAAACGCTTGGGGCTGATCCCTGCCCAGCGGCTGAAGGTGCGCTGGAAGTGGTACTCACTCAGGCCGACCGCGCTGGCGATCTCGTTCAGTTCAGGCTGACCACTGGCGTGCTTTTCAAGGTACTGGATTGCCTGCTCGATGCGCCGATAATCTTCGGACAATTGGTGGAAATCAGTGACAGGGGTATTCATGAGTTTTCTCCTTTTTCTAACTCTAAATCTGCACCCATTCTACAAATCTCTGTCACAGAATTACACCCGATTCTTGCTCATTTCACTATGTCACTCTGAGCCCCGTAAGGGCGAAGAGTCTTCACGCTACGCGGGAGATGCTTCGCTACGCTCAGCATGACATAATCCAATATGACACTACATCACTCCGACTGCCCAACCACTTCATAATGAACCACATTCGGCTCGAACTCGAGCAGGAAGTCCTTGTCTTCCGGGTAATATTTCGCAACCTCCACATCTTCGCCTGCGAAGCCTTTGATAGCCTCGAGACTTTCCCAAAAAGTCAACGTAATGAAATGTGTGATGTCGCCTTCACGGCGTTCAAGCACGTGAACACTGATGTTTCCCTTTACCGACTGGTAATCAGGGATGGCGCGCTTGTTTGTAAACTCGCGATACGCATCCGCCTTTGAGGTAGGTACTCTACCGTGCCACATTCTGACAATCATTCTTGCTCCGAGCTTTCCTCTCCCTCTGAGAGAGGGGTGGGTGAGGGGCGATGGCAAAACAAAACAGGCATGCGCGGGCATGCCTGTTAAATGCAATCCTGCATTAAATAAAGCAGCCCTTCCATATGCAAACAGGTAAGGCTTACCACCTGTGTCACTGCGCTGACCTTGTGCTACTCGTTACCGGTAGATTTCGGTCTGTGCTTACTTTGGAAGGGAGAAGGGAGCCTGTGACTGGCTCCAGAGGCATCCGCTGATCTATCCGATTTTTGGACCTTACCCCTGACCCCTCTCCTGAAAGGAGAGGGGAAGTCCTTAGCTCGTCCCTCGCGGGACGGAACCTCCACCTCGTAATCCCATGCTTACAAACTCTGCACGGGACTCAGACGCTGATTCTCCGTTTTTCAATTGTTAAACTGTGCAATGCCACTGTACTGTCGCTGATTGTACACGGGCAGGGCGGTGCCGTCAAGTCAAAATAGGTGAAAACAGGAACAACGGCCTATTGTTTTGAGTGTTTTGACGAGTAATATTAGACAATATTTACCATAATTGCCAGGAGGAAGTATGCAACCGCAGGACTCGATTCGGGAATATCTAGACATCATAAAAAACGGGATTAAAGCCAGGTTTCAGGACAGCAAACCCAAGAAAGTCCTCATTGTGGGAGCTGGTGTAGCGGGACTTGTCGCTGGCTACGAGCTAAAGCGTGCCGGGCACGACCCAATCATCCTCGAGACCCAGCAGCGTGTAGGCGGACGCATTTACACGTTGCGGGATCCCTTTACGGAAGGATTGTATGCCGAAGTTGGCGCGATGCGCATCCCGCGTGCCCACAAGCTGACCCTGGCGTATATCGATAGGTTTGGTTTGCAGATGAACGATTTCACCATGGACAATCCCAACGCCTATTTTCACATTGGTGGCAGGAAGATGCGTATTGCCGAAGCGGAAGCCGATCCGTCTTTGTTTGGGTTTGAAACTGTAGAAAAAGAGCGAGGTCAAACAGCCGGTCGTTCGTGACTGAACGCCATCAAGCCGTTTCTCGACATGCTCGAAAGGGACGGCGAAGCAGCCTGGGATGAGATCATTCTGAAATATGACGGGTATAGCACACGGGAGTTCCTCGAGGCCTGCGGCTGGTCGGAAGGTGCCATCAGATGTACGGCTTGCTTGCCAACCAGGAGGCCGTGATGAATTCGTCCTTCCTTGAGCTATTTCGGGAAGATGCCGGCAATTATTACAACAATATGGTTGAAATCCAAGGCGGCACAGATCGTTTGCTGTATGCCTTCTTGCCTGACCTGAAAGGGAATATTCGTTTCGGGGCGAAGATGGTCGCTATCGATCAATCGCCTGGCGAAGTCACAATCCATTATCGGACTGCAGCGGGTCGTTTTGAAGCAAAAGGCGATTATGCCATCATTACCGCGCCCTTTCCTGTTCTGCGGCACGTCGAAGTGTTGCAGCCTTTCTCGCCTGCCAAGCAACGCGCCATCCGCCAGTTGCATTACGACGCCTCGGCCAAAATCCTGTTCCAGTGCCGCCGTCGCTTCTGGGAGGAAGATGACGGCATTTACGGCGGCGGGACGATCACCGACCTGCCCATCCGCAACCTGTATTATCCAGACCATGACCGTGAAACGGGACGCGGGGTCATCCTGGCCAGCTACACCTGGTCGGAGGATGCGCAGCGCTGGGGCTCGCTCTCCCCACAGGATCGCATCGAGCAGGCGCTGGAAAATGTTGCTCTGATCCATCCCCAGATTGCGCAGGAATTCGAGGTCGGCGCTTCATGGATGTGGCATGATGACGAGTTCGCAGGCGGCGCTTTTGCTCTCTTCGATCCAGGACAGCAGACCCTCCTGCATGATGAGATCATCAAACCGGAAGGGCGCATCTATTTTGCCGGGGAACATGCTTCGCTTTACCATGCCTGGATCCAGGGCGCGATAGAATCCGGGTTGCGGACGGCGATCGCCATTCACCAATTGCCTTAACACACCAAACTCTTTCAAATAATAGAGACCCAAAAATAAAGGTGGGCGTGCGCAGCACGCCCACCTTTATTTTTGGTATTTTTTTGCGGAATGTGTTGTTTTCGCTTAAACAAGACCTGACAGGTACAACCTGTCAGGTCTATTCCCTGATAAAGGGAACCCCGCCGGTGCCGTGTGCTGCGAAGTTTTGAACCTGCTTTCGCAGGTGGGCTCCGACCCAGAAACGCCGCCTTGGCTCAGGCCTATCGCGTTATTTCTGTGAGACAGAAGCCCGTTTTGGGGGTGTTGGCTCAAAACCGTGGTTGCAACATCACGAACACAGCAGGGCCAACTTTCTTATACCATAAACCAAAAGTCGTGGGTAGGGAAATATTAAATACAACCTTGTAAGCTGCTATCACATCATGGAATTTAGCGTCTTCGGATTATTTTACGGATACACCCTCTTGATCGTCCTCGGGAACGGGATCGCCTCGCGGATGTGCTCGATGCCGCACAGCCAGGCCACCACGCGTTCGGTGCCCATCCCGAAACCGGAGTGGGGCACGGAGCCATAGCGGCGCAACTCCAGGTACCACTTGAAGGCCTCTTCGGGCAGATTCTCGTCGTGGATGCGCTTCAGCAGCAGGTCGGGGTCGGAGATGCGCTCGGAGCCGCCGCAGATTTCGCCGTAGCCTTCGGGGGCCAGCAGGTCCACGCTTTTGCAGACTTCAGGTCGTCCCGGCCAGGGTTCCATATAAAAGGCCTTGACTTTGCTCGGGTAACCATAGACAAACACCGGCCTGTCGAACTGCTGTGTGATGGCGCTCTCGTGCGGCGCGCCAAAGTCGATGCCCCACTCGAATTTGAGCAGTTCCTTCTTTTCGGGGTCGGTCTCTTTTTCGTACTGTTCACCCAGTATTTTGGCCGCGTCATCATAGGAGATGCGTGGGAAAGGCGGCTTGATGTTCTCTAGTTTGGATAGATTGCGTCCCAATGACTTCAACTCCGCCGAACGCTCACGCAACACGCGCTGGGCGATGTGGCTGACGAACTGTTCCTCGATCTCCATCAGGCCGTCCAGGTCGGTGAAGGCAGCCTCGGGCTCCACCATCCAGAACTCGGTCAGGTGGCGGCGCGTCTTGGATTTCTCCGCACGGAAGGTCGGCCCGTAACAGTAGACCTTGCCAAAGGCGAAAATATTGGCTTCGTTATAGAGCTGGCCGGTTTGTGCCAGGTAGGCTTTGCCCTCGTCAAAGTATTCGGTCTCGAACAGCGTGGTTGTGCCTTCGGCAGCGGCAGGCGTCAGGATGGGCGTATCCAACGCAATGAAGCCGTTGGTATCCAACCACTCGCGCACCGCCGCCATGACCGTCGCGCGTACGCGCAGGATTGCCCATTGGCTGGGCATACGGATCCAGAGGTGCCGGTTGTCGAGCGCAAAGTCCACGCCGTGCTCTTTGAGCGACATGGGGTAATCCTCGCCCGCTTCCTGCACGATCTCCACCTGCTTCACGCCGACCTCGTAGCCGCCGGGTACGCCGGGCGCGCGCCCATCAGCTCGCACAGGGCCGGTAATGATCACCGATGACTCCTGCGGGATGCGCACCAGCCGGTCGAAGGTTTCCTCGTCCAGGTCGCCTTTGAAGGCCACACACTGGACGAAGCCGCTGCCGTCGCGCACCAGCAGGAAGACCAGCTTGCCCTTGTCGGTGCGATTGTAGACCCAGCCCTGCACGGTCACTTCCTGGCCGTCATATTTGGCAATATCGCTTACTTGAATGGTCTCTGGCATGTTAACACTCCCATTTTCAAGTGTCATTGCGAGCCGCCGAAGGCGGCGCGGCAATCTCATCTAACTTGTAACATTTCGTTTCTTACAGCGAGGAGATTGCCACGTCGCCCGCGTTGCGGGCTCCTCGCAACGACATCATTCCGCTATTTTAATATGTAAATCCTGCAACTGCTGCTCATCCACAAACGATGGCGCTTCCGCCATCACATCCTTGGCGGCCTGGTTCTTCGGGAAGGCGATCACCTCGCGAATGTTGGGCTCGTCAGCCAGCAACATCACGATGCGGTCGATGCCGGGTGCGATACCGCCATGCGGGGGCGTGCCGTACTCAAAGGCCTCCAGCATGTGACCAAAACGCTCCTGCGCCACTTCCGCATCCAGACCAATTAGCTTGAAAACTTTCTCTTGCAACAAGCGGTTATGGATTCGGATCGAGCCCCCGCCAACTTCGTAATTATTTAGCACCAAGTCGTACTGCGTACCGCGCGCCTTCTCCGGCTCATTGTCGATGAGCGGGATGTCTTCCGGCAGCGGCGAAGTGAACAGGTGATGGCTGGGGTCCCAGCGCTTTTCTTCCTCGTTCCACATCACGAACGGGAAATCGATCACCCAGCAGAAACCGAGCACGTCTTTATCGCGCAGACCGAGACGGTCCCCCAGCAGGACGCGCAGTCGACCCAGCGATTCGAAGACAACCGACGGTTTGTCGGCCACGAACAGCAAAAGGTCGCCTTTCTCCGCTTCCATCCTGGACATCACGGCCTGTAACCGTTCATCGGACAGGAACTTGGCGAACGACGACCTCGTTTCCCCTTCGCCCGTCAGCGCGATGTAGGCCAGCCCTTTTGCGCCCAAATCCTGGACGAAGGCCGTCAGTTCGTCGATCTGCTTGCGTGTGTAATCGCCCAATCCTTTGGCGTTGATCCCGCGCACGTGCCCGCCTGCCGCAACGGTGTTCTCAAACACGCTGAAGCCGGAACCAGCCGCCAAATCGGTAGCATCTACCAGTTCCAGCCCGAAGCGGATGTCGGGATTGTCCTTGCCGTAGCGTTCCAGCGCTTCCTGATAAGTCAGGCGCGGCCAGGGAGTTTGCAATAGTCGCTTGTGCGGCACGACTTCGGCCACCATCTTGGTAAACATCTCTTCGACTAGCGCCATCACGTCTTCGCGCTCCACGAAGGACATTTCCAGGTCGAGCTGGGTGAACTCGGGCTGGCGGTCGCCGCGCTGGTCTT
This sequence comes from uncultured Anaerolineaceae bacterium, assembly GCA_964560935.1. Taxonomy (GTDB): domain Bacteria; phylum Chloroflexota; class Anaerolineae; order Anaerolineales; family Villigracilaceae; genus JAABUE01. Next base: position 9,361 of record CAZLOC010000064.1, read on the forward strand.
CGTCGCGGAAGCAGCGCGCGATCTGGAAATAGCGCTCTATGCCCGCCACCATCAGCATCTGCTTGAGCTGTTGTGGGGACTGGGGCAGGGCGTAGAACTGGCCGGGATGCAGGCGCGAAGGGACCAGATAGTCGCGCGCGCCCTCGGGCGTGGTCTTGAACAGGATGGGGGTCTCGATTTCGAGGAAGTCTTTGCTGTCGAGATAGTCCCGGATGAACTTGGTGACCCTGTGCCGCAGTTCAAGGTTGTTACGCATCTTCTCTCGGCGCAGGTCGAGGTAACGGTATTTCAGCCGCATGTGCTCTTCCGGAAGCTTGTTTTCTTCAGTCAGTACAAAGGGCAAGGGCTTGGCCGGATTGAGTGCCTTGACTTCCATGGCGATGACCTCGATTTCGCCAGTCCCCATTTTTGGGTTGACCATGCCTTCCGGCCGCTTCTGGACGGCGCCGGTGATCTGCAGCACCCACTCAGAGCGCACGTTAGCGACCAGGTCGAGGGTCTCTTTGGGAAGATCGGGATTAATAACAACTTGAACAAGTCCAAAGCGGTCGCGCAAGTCAAGGAAGACCACCCCGCCATGGTCGCGGCGACGATGCACCCAGCCTGCCAGCGTCACGGTCTGACCGGCGTGGGAGGCTCTCAGTTCGCCACAGGTATGCGATTTATACATGCCGCACCTCCGAGTTTGATTCACGTCACTCTCCCGAAGGACACCGGGACGGTGTGAGGAAGCGTAGCGACCGAGGAGTCTCCTAATAACGTGAATTGCTTTAATTACTAGAGACCCTTCGCTCCGCTCAGGGTGACATGCTTGATATACAAAATAAATCGCCCTCCGCTGCTGCGTTGGGCGATTGGTTTCTGAACCTTCTTTTTTTAACCAGCAAAGCTTCGCCCAACGCGTAGATGGCGATCATTATCGTTGTTATTATTATTGGCGAAGCAAATCTTGTGTTTCATAAGTTGGCGTATTATAGCACAAACTTGAGGCCTATTTGAGCACAGAATCACTGGCTTCATCGAGCTTTGCAACTTCTTCCTCGGTCAACTTCCAGCCCAATGCGCCGGCGTTTTCTTCTGCCTGCTCAGCATTTTTTGCGCCAGGGATGGGCATGCTCCCTTTGCAGATGCACCAGTTGAGCGCCACCTGCGCCTTGGACTTGCCGCCATGCTCCTGCCCGATCGCGGTCATCAGTTTGAGCAAAGCCCCGATCTTTGGTAACAGGCTGGCATAGCGTTGCCCGCGGATGCCGGGAGGCGGGTTTTCGACCGAGTATTTCCCGGTCAGCAGGCCCTTTTCGATAGGGCTATATGCGATCACGCGTACCCCCAGTTCATTGCAGCGCGCCAGGAGACCTTCTTTCTCGATCGCGCGGTTAAGCAGGCTGTAGGTCACCTGGTTGGCTGCCAGCGGGACGTTTTTGCGTGCAAGTGCGGAATAAGCCCGCAACATTTGACTCTGGTTGTAATTCGAGACACCGACGGTGCGTGTCAGGCCCTCTTTCACCGCCTCCGCCATCGCTTCCATCAAATTTTCAATGGGGCGGAGTGAGTAAGGCTGGTGAATCTGATACAGGTCGACGCTCTCGATCCCGATGCGTTCCAGACTGCCTCGCAAAGCCCGGATCAAAGATTTCTTCTGCAACCGCCAGGGGAAGGGGAAGTATTTCGTGGCTACCAACACCGGCTGGTCGGTCTCTTTCAGGAACTGACCAAGCAAACGCTCCGAACGTCCGCTGCCGTATACCTCTGCAGTATCTACAAAGCGGATTCCAGCCTGCAGTGAAACTTCGAACGCGGCGCGGCAATCTTCATCTCCATGCGTCTGCCCATATTGCCAGATCAGCCGGTCCCCCCATTGCCATGCCCCCAGTCCAAATTCGACTGCGTGTAGGAAACGTGTTTCGTTGCTGATAGTGTCATTCATGGGGTGGTCCCTCCAGACCCAAATTGTGCAGATTCTAACAGATAAATAAACAGAATCTGTAGAAGTTTGCCATTTTGTCCAAGAGGCATTACAATCAGGCCGCAAATTCAAATCAGGAACTGATGGAACGCGAGTGCCCCACCCCGTTCCCCTCCCCATTTCGCAGAAACGGGGAGGGGTGGAGGGGAGGGGTCCTAGCGCTCCCTGAGTTCCAGGGAGGATCCCTTGTCGACACAATTGGATTCATATGCGGAAACCGAATCCGCTGCCGGCCTGGCCAGGCGGCTGGGCCTGCACTTTGCCAACCTGCACCTGCTGGTGCGTGCCTTGACGCATCGTTCCTACGTGAACGAAAACTCGAACGCAGTTGAAGACAACGAACGGCTGGAGTTTTTAGGCGATGCTGTACTGGACTTTGTCGTCGGTGCGTGGGTTTACAATCACTTTCCCGAGATGCAGGAAGGCAACCTGACGCGCATGCGCTCTGCGCTTGTCCGCACGGACACCTTAGCTAAATTCGCTCGCCAATTGGACCTTGGGCCTGCGCTCCGTTTGGGACGCGGCGAACTGGCCTCGGGCGGTCGCCAGCGCGATAACCTGCTGTGCGCTACTTTCGAAGCTGTGATTGGCGCCATGTACCTGGATACGGGTATCCCGGCTGTAGGAACGTTCGTCGAGCCTTTGCTTGCTGATGTCAGTAGCAAGGTGATCAGCCAGGAGGAAATCTACGATCCCAAGAGCACTTTGCAGGAATGGACGCAATCGAATAAACTGGGTACGCCGCGCTATACAACGGTCGCCTCAAGCGGACCCGATCATGCCAGAGTCTTCGTTGTTGAAGTCCAGGTCAATGGCAAGGGGTATGGCCGCGGGGAAGGCACCAGCAAGCAGACCGCGGCCCAGGCGGCTGCCCAGGTAGCCCTGGAATCGCTTGGTTTGACATAAGAACCTATCCATTAGAATTTTCAATGCCACTTCGTCTTAAATCTCTCGAATTACACGGATATAAAACCTTCGCCTCGCGCACTGTCTTCGAGTTCGCCGAGGGGATCACTGCCATCGTCGGGCCGAACGGCTCCGGCAAATCGAACATCGCTGATGCGCTGCGCTGGGTGTTAGGGGAGCAATCCTACGGTTTGCTGCGCGCCAAGCGGACCGAAGATATGATCTTCGCCGGTTCTGAGGGCCGAACACGGGCTGGAATGGCCTCGGCTTCCATCCTGTTCGACAACAGCGATAACTGGTTGCCGGTGGACTTCAGCGAGGTGTCCATGGGACGCCGCGCTTACCGCGATGGCCGCAACGACTATGTGCTGAACAACCAGCACGTCCGCTTGCGCGACATCAACGAGCTGCTGGCGCAATCTGGCTTGAGCGAGCGCACTTACACCATCCTCGGCCAGGGGTTGGTGGATGCATCACTCGCCTTGAAAGCCGACGAACGCCGTAAACTGTTCGAAGAAGCGGCGGGCGTGGGACTGTACCGCTCCCGCCGCGAAGAGACCTTGCGCCGCCTGGAGACCACCCAGCGCAACCTGGAGCGCGTGCTCGACATCATGGCCGAATTGGAACCGCGCCTGCGCACGTTGGATCGACAATCGCGCCGGGCCAGGGAATACAGTCGCATGCAGGAAGATTTGCGCGTGCTGCTGCGCGATTGGTATGGCTATCACTGGCACAAGACTCAGAAGGAACTGGCCGAAAGCCGCGAAATCCTGCGCCAGCAGGAGGCCCGCCAGCGCGAGGCGCGCGCGAGTTACCAGAGTATCCAGGCAGACTATTCGACTTTTCGCGAGCGCTTGCAGGGACTGCGCGCGCAATTGAGCACCTGGCATCGCGAATCGTCCGGGTTGCACAGCCAGCGCGAG
>CAZLOC010000065.1:0-5438 GCA_964560935.1 uncultured Anaerolineaceae bacterium
CCGATCTGTGGATTGCAGACCAAAAAAACATCTAAATTAGCCCACAAGTGGGAGATAAAAAAGGGCTGCCTACTTTTTAGACAGCCTCTTTGTATTCACCGTTTTGGGGGGCATAAAAAACAGGACGTTTTCTCCAGCCTGCGATACAATTAACATTAATATTTTGTGCAATTGTATGGAGGATGAGAGAATGTTCAAAATCACCCGGCTCGCTTCGATTCTTTTAACCCTTGTGTTTGGCATTTCCGCTTGCAACCTGCCCTCAAACGCCACTCCAACACAAGGCGCAGACGCTGTCTTAACCGCTGCAGCCCAAACAGTGGAAGCCAACCTGACCCAGGCTGCTATCCTTAACCCGCCAACTGTGCCGGTCATACCGACCAGCACTATGGGCCCGCCAACGGTTACACTGGCTGTTTCCACCAGTACCCAGCCTGTTGCCATAAATACTCAAATCTGTGACCTGGCGCTATTTATCAAAGATGTAAACATTCCTGATGGCACAGAGTTCGAACCCAACGAGACTTTCACGAAGACCTGGCGTCTCAAAAACATTGGCACATGCACCTGGAGCGGATACTCACTTGTGTTCGACTCCGGCGATGCAATGGGTGGCCCAGCTTCCACACCGATTGGCTCTGTTTCGCCCGGTCAGGAAGTTGACCTTTCAGTCAATCTAAAGTCCCCCGGCTCTGATGGGTCATACAAGGGCTATTGGCGCATCAAGAACAGCGCGGGAGTGCTGATCCCCGTTTCCAGCGGGTACCAGAGCAAATCCTTCTATGTAGAGATAAAAGTAAAATCTCCCGCTCCCACACCAACAAACACTGTTGCGCCTAAGGCTGATTTGATCATAAACTTGCTCGAACTGACGCCTTCAACGCCAACACAGGGACAACCCGTTGCAGTCAAGGTTCAGGTATACAACCAGGGGAATGCAGCTGCAGGGGCTTTCAAAGTGGCTTGGTGGCCCGGAGAAAATTACCCAAATCCGGCTTGTGAATGGGATGTCCCCTCACTGGTTGCGATAGGCGGCCTTGTGCTGAACTGCAATTACGCAGGTTACCCAAGTCCATATGGTTCAATCGTAACCAAAGCCAGCGCTGACACCGGCAATGCCATTTCTGAAAGCAATGAAGGCAACAACGATGCCAAGGTGACAATCAGCGTTAATAGTCCTTAGCCTCTATTTTATAGATTCTACGAGCGCCCGGCAGGCGACCGGGCGCTTTTCATGAGTATTTTCTAATGTCCAGGCAGTATAATATTTCGCTGGCAAATCTCTATCATTGCCGAAAGGACACAGAATGAAAAGAAATCGAAAGTACAACTTTCTATCCATTCTCATACTCTTTGCCCTGCTTTTGAGCTCCTGCGGCAGCGCTGCTGTAGAAACCGACACGATTTCTACAGCAGTCGCTATGACGGTGGCTGCGCAGGAAACGGAAAGGGCACAGGCCACGGCCAGGGCAACGGCATCGTCCCCGCAGGGGGATGCAAGCCAGACGTCCACGCCTGAAGCGGCTGATGTTACATTCACACCGACGAAAGCGCCTACGTTCGCGCCGCCTACGGCTCCCGGGCCAATTGGTTCAGGGGATCCCTGCCTGCTCGCTAACCTGGTTAGCGAAACCATTCCTGACGGTATGATCATGCAGCCGGGCGAAACCTTTTGGAAGACCTGGCGCCTAAAGAACAACGGCACTTGCACCTGGAACTCTGCCTACAAGATCGTCTACTGGAGCGGCGACTTGATGGGCGGTCTGCTTGAATACCAGCTTCCAGAAGAGGTTGGCCCTGGAGAAGAAGTGGATATTACGCTTTATATGAAAGCGCCGACATCAAACGGAAACTACACCAGCTCCTGGAAACTTCAGTCGGAATGGGGAGGTCAATTCGGCGTTGGCCAATATGACACACCCTTTTATGTGCAAGTAAACGTCAACGATGAATCGAATCCCGATTACGGCGTTACGAACGTGACGTATAACATTGTCCGCGACCCTGCTGCGGGGTGCGCGACCAACGTGTGGTACTACGTGAATGCGACCATCACAACCAATGGTCCGGCGGTTGTCAATTATCAATGGCTGCAAAGTGATGGAAACAATACCGGCACGGGAAAAACGCTGAAATTCAGTGAGGCTGGCTCTCAGACCATAACACGCTCCTGGTCATTCCATCTGGGGGCAACACCCGGCACGAAATGGATGCAAATCATCATCCATGAACCCAATTACCAGGAATATCCACAGGCGACTTTTGTTTACGATTGCAAGTAAATTGTGAAAGCTTCAAAAACAGCCGAGGTTCCCACCTCGGCTGTTTTTTATGGGAACCTTGATGGACGGAATAACGTCTTTAACCAATGAGAATATGCTATTCTATTCCTGAAAGGATACAGAGGTTCTTATGAAAAAGAGTCTCGTAAAAATTCCATGGATTGCTCTTCTGGCGCTCATCCCTCTGGCCTGCAACCTGGGCGTAAATGCGCATCCGGACGCATCTGCTACTTTGAATCCGCTCTACACAGCCGCCGCACAAACCCTGGAAGCGATGGCAACACAAGCCAATACCACAGATAGTGCGCTTGCCACTTCAACGCTATCCCCCGGGGAAAATCTAACAGCAACGCCGACCTCTACATTGTCCTTTGCAACCTCTACCCTGTATTTGTCGCCTGTGCCTGTCAAACGCTGTGACGCCGCGGCTTTTGTCAAAGATGTGACCATCTCGGACGGCACCATCCTCAGCCCGGGAACCACATTTGCAAAAACATGGCGCTTACAAAACGTGGGCACATGCACTTGGACTTCCTCCTACGCGCTGGTTTTCATCAGCGGTGATGGTTTGAGTGGACCCAGTAGCGTAAGCCTGCTTGGGAACGTAAACCCGGGCGATACTGTGGATTTGACCGTAAATTTGGTTGCGCCTTCTCAAAAGGGCCATTATCGCGGCAACTGGAAGCTGCGCAACGCATCCGGTGTCTTGTTTGGGATTGGTACACAAGCCGACACGGCGTTCTGGGTAGATATCAACGTCAGCGGGCCTGAATTTGTAGCTTATGACTTCGTCGCTAACGCCTGCAACGCAGACTGGAGAAACAACGGCGGGCCTCTTCCCTGTCCTGGCTCTGATGGGGACGATGAAGGGTACGTGCTTAAACTGTCCGCGCCACGCATGGAAAATGGAACAACCGAAAATCAACCCGGCCTGCTGACGACACCCAGGCATACAGCCAAAGGATATATCCAAGGCAGATATCCTGTATTCAAAGTACAGCAGGGCGATCATTTTTTGGCAAAGGTCAACTGCCAGTACAATGCCAATACCTGTGATGTGCTCTTCCGCCTGGAATACAAGATTGACGATGGTCAGATAAAAACTCTAAAGGAATGGCATGAAGTATACGAAGGCAAGTATTATTTGGTTGACCTAGATTTGAGTTTCCTGGCAGGAAAAAATGTCAAGTTTTACCTGACAGCGTTGGCGAACGGCTCGAAAGGCAAGGATCATGCTCTCTGGCTGGCTCCGCGTATCGTGCGCCAGGGCACGCCACCACCGACACCGACACCAACAGTTACATACACGGCAACAGCCACTGCAACTCCAACATCCACGCCGACTTCGACGCCAACGGAAACACCGACAGCTACAGCCACACCATAGATATAACTGTTTTGAGTTATTCTGGCTGCCATCCTACTTTTTGGGGATAAGCAGCCAGGGATAATTTGCATGGAGCAAGGTGCGTTATAATGAAAAGGCGAGATCAATTCTCCGCTTGTCATGTCAGGAATTATGCGGTCAAGGGAGAAGCCCGAAAATAAGGGGGACGGGCTACGCCCGTCCCCCTTATTTTCGGTATCATTTCGCGAACTACGTAAGCTCTAAATGTATTACTACATGGAGGCATCGAATGCGAGAAGGAATAAAATTTTGGCTGGCCAGCTTACTTGTGCTTTCGCTTTTCCTGTCAGCTTGTACCTTCGGGCAAGAACCTGAACCCACACCGGATGTTGGCGCCATTTTCACGGCAGCAGCGGAAACTGTTCAGGCGCAATTCGCCCTACAACTTACGCAGACAGCCCTGGCTGCACCCACAGCCACACTCCCCCCACTCCCGCCAACTGCAACCCTCATGCCCACATTTGCGCTTGATGGTTCTAACAACGCTCCAGCAACCACTCCACTTGCAACGCTAGGGGTTGGTACGCAGTCATCCATATTCCCCGTCCTGGGAACACCCACACCCCTGGCGGCTTTAGCCACAGAAGCGGAACAATGTAATAACTCTGCCTTTATTGATGATGTCACTTACCCAGATGGTACTGAAATCAGATATGATGAGCAGCGCATTCAAAAAGTCTGGCGAATCCAGAACACAGGTACCTGTACCTGGGACGATGGCTACGTCTTGGTACAGTACAGTGGCGATAATATGAACGCATCAAAATGGCAGATCATTTACAAGAAGGAATTTGTTGAGCCCGAAGAAATTGTCGATATATCAGTCGAAGTGAGCGTTCCATCGACCCCAGGGGAACATGGCGGCTGCTGGAGAATGCAATCAGACAACGGCTACTACTTTGGGACGCCAATGTGCATGCTCATAAAGGTTAAGTAAACGCCAGGTTTTATCTGTTATATCCGGGAGACCCTATGATCAAAAAGATAGTTTTTTTTCTTGCTCTAACGAGTCTTCTTTATGCCTGTGGGCCAACGGCGCCGGTTGCGCCCACCATCGATGTCAATGCGATCCACACCGCTGCCGCAGAGACTGTTATCGCCGAATTCACACAAACGGCGAGAGCCGTTCCTCCCACCTCGGCGGCAACTGCGACCGAAGCTGTCACCCTCACACCTGAGCCTGCTACACAGCCGCCCCAGACAGCAGTACCAACGAACAACCCTTTTGAATCTACTCCAACACAGATACTTTGTGACGACGCAATATGGGTGGCGGATGTCACTGTGCCGGACGGTACTCAGATGACGCCGGGACAGGATTTTGTCAAAACCTGGAAAATCCGCAACATCGGCTCCTGCACCTGGGGTACGGGGTACTCTGCCATCTTTGCCTATGGCGAAAAAATGAGTGGCGTTGCCGAGCCAATGACCGGGGCCGTTGCTCCGGGTGAAGAGGTCGAAATATCTGTCCGCTTCAAGGCGCCCGATAACGCCGGCGAATATTCCACTTACTGGCGTATGGCAAATGCCAGTAGTGTCCCATTTGGTGAAAATATCTTCATGCTCATCGTCGTCCGCTGAAATATGAGCCTCGAGGGTGCCATCAAAGACCAGGCGCGCCGGCTGGGGTTCACCCTGGCCGGCGTTACTACGCCTGGGCCGCCCCTCCACCTCTCCACATTCGAACGCTGGCTGGACGCCGAGCGCCACGGGGACATGCACTACCTTGCGGATGAGGGAGCCCGCGC
>CAZLOC010000065.1:5538-13106 GCA_964560935.1 uncultured Anaerolineaceae bacterium
GCCGGGCTGGGCTGGATCGGCAAAAACACCTGCCTCATTAACCCCAAGCAAGGTTCCTATTTCCTGCTAGCAGAGATTCTGCTCGGCATCGACCTGGAGCCCGACCCACCCTTCACCACGGATCACTGCGGTACATGCACGCGCTGCATCGATGCCTGTCCCACCGCATGCATCCTGCCGGACCGCACCATTGACGCGCGCCGATGTATCTCCTATCTCACCATTGAATTGAAAAACGATATCCCGGAAGAACTGCGTCCGCTGCTGGGCGACTGGGTTTTCGGTTGCGACGTCTGCCAGATGGTCTGCCCCTGGAACCGGTTTGCCAGCCCGCAGGGAGACGCATCTTTCTCCCCCCGGCCTGATACGCCTACCCCAAACCTGATCCGTGAATTGGAATTGACGCCCGAAACCTTCAATCGCAAGTTCAAAAACAGCCCGGTCAAACGCGCCAAACGACGCGGGTATCTGCGCAATGTAGCTGTAGCCTTGGGCAACTCGCAAGACTCCAAAGCCATTCAAGCGCTTGAAAACGCTTTGGAAGATTCTGAATCAATGATACGCGAACACGCAAGTTGGGCAATCGAAAGCATCAAAAAAGCACAAAATGAATAACAAAACACGCCTTCTCATTGCAACAAACAATAAAGGGAAAATCAAAGAAATAAAAGCTATCTTGCAAAATTTGGACCTTGAACTTATCCTTCCGGCTGACATCGGGCTGGAACTGGATGTGGTAGAAGATGGCCAGACCTACGCCGAAAACGCCGCCAAGAAAGCGCTGGTCTTCTCACAGGCCAGCGGTCTGACAGCCCTGGCCGATGATACCGGCCTCGAAGTGGACGCGTTGGGCGGCAGGCCTGGCCTGCACTCGAACCGTTTTGGCCCGCAACCATCCACTGAGGCCAGCAGGCGTGCCTACCTGCTGGAAAGCCTTAACGGCAAGCCCCGTCCGTGGACGGCCAGGTTCCGAGCTACGGTGGCAATTGCCAGCCCGGGAAGAGGCGTGAGGCTGGTCGAAGGGACCTGTCCCGGCGAGATCATCCCTGAGGAACGCGGGGTGGGCGGATTTGGCTACGATCCTATTTTTCTGTTAGCAAGTCTAAATAAAACCATGGCCGAATTGGAAATGGACGAAAAAAATCGCTTGAGTCACCGCGGTCAAGCGATTCGCAATGCCATTCCCATGTTGATCGAGCTTTTGGAAACCTAATATGAAATTTGAGCCAGGAAACCGGTTAACAAACTTGCCACCTCATCCGGCCGTTCAACCATAACCATATGGCCTGCCCCCTCAAGAACATGCAACTGTGCCCCCTCGATTTGATCCCTTAAATATTCCGAACGATTTGGGGGCGTCATGCGATCTTCACTGCCACAAATAAGAAGCGTGGGAACGCGGATCTTTTTTACATTGTCCATCATATCGAAAGCATCGCAGGCCAGAAGATCCCCATAAAGAACAGCCTGGCGTGTCTCTGCCATCTGCTTTACGGCCAGCTCTTTTAAGCGCTCATCAGTTGTAGAACTGTAAGAATTCTCAACGATCGTTTCGACAGCCGTGTGGAAGGCAGATGGGTTGGCCGCCATCTCAAGAGTAGACGGAGCCACCCGCATTTTTGCACCGCTCCCAACCAACCCCAGTCCAAGGACGCGTTTTCGAAATTGCAAAGCAAGGGAAAGGGCAATGGCGCTCCCCATGGAGAAACCGACCAGGACCGCAGCCGAAAGGCGCAGGGCCTTCATAAACTCGATAATTGCCTTACTGTACTCTCCGATATCCTGTCTGCCTATCCCCTCCGACTTGCCATGACCGGGTAAATCCAAGGTAAACATGCGTTGTCCGCTCAGGCGACGGATCTGGGGCGGCCAACTCAAATGAGACCCACCGCCTCCATGAAGCACTAACACAGACGGGCGATCACGCAATTCTTCTCCAGATGCAAAATAGTACAAACCAGCTGCAGTCGGCATAAGGCTCTATCGCTTGGCGTGATGCAGGCGGTCTGCTGCTTCTTCCGTAAGTGGAACATAGACCTGGACAAGCGTGCCCCTGCTATGCTGAGACTGGATATTCAACAGGCCATTGACCATTTCGGTTCGCTCGCGCAGGTTGATCATTCCCAGGCTACCGCGCTTATCGTAGATCTTATTCATCGCTTGCACATCAAACCCGATACCGTCATCTTGAACTTCAAGTAGTGCAAGCCCGGGTTCCATCTCCTTTAGTCGCACCCAGATATTGGATGCTGCAGCATGTTTCCGTGCATTATTTACAGCTTCCTCGACGATATAGAAGATGACACCTTGCTTACCCATCTCCATATCCGCAACAATTTTTTCATTCACGTCAATCACGACGTTTTGTCTGTAAGTTTCGCGTATCTTCTCTGCCATGGATTCAAGCGCAGCTGTTAATCCTTGCGACTCAAGAATTAGCGGGCGCAAGGTAAAGAGCATATGACGGATTTCTTTGGTCGTCCGGTGTGCCAGGTCTTCGATTTTGACTAACTCGTTTAGAGCGGATTTAGTATCCCTATCGAACATGCGACGTGTCAAATTGATGCGCATGGCCATAGCCGCTACAGATTGCGTTGGGCCATCATGCAAGTCACGCGCCAGTTTCTTGCGCGCTTCCTCATGAACATCCATCATACGTTCTTTTTCTTCGATCAGGTCCTGGTACAGACGGGCGTTCTGGATAGCAATCACAACCTGACGGCCAATCATATCCAGTAAGTCTGTGCGCTCACGCATAAAGTAATTTGGGTCGGCGTGTGCGAAAAGCATTGCTCCGTACACATTAAAACCACTACGTAATGGAAAACAATAAGCTGCGGTGCAATTTCTCAACGCGATCACCCGTCCCAATTCCGGGTCAAAACTTATATTGTTCGTAAGAACAGCCTCGCCCTCATCAAGAACCCGCTTTAAAATCCCTTCACTACCATTCAACTTGATGTTGTGGTCGGCACTGGTAAAGCGTCGCGCTGATCTGATCTCCAGTTGATCGCCATTGAACAACATCATAGCGCTGATCAACCTTTCATCTTTTTCAGCATCAGGGTCAGGATTCAGAGCGACATAGCCAAGATCGAGCGCGGAATCCAATACGCGTTTATAGCTCAGTGTACTTGTCAGCGTGGCTGTAAGCTCATAGAGAGCGTGCCAGCGTTCATTCTCCATGCGTACACGTCTCTGCTCTTCGTCGAGGCGTATCACACGCATTTTGCGCAGGTGTTCGATCAATTTACGGCTGATAAACCCAAACAACAAACCGAGCCCTACTGTAACGGCAAGTACACCCAGGGATTTTTGCAGAAATCCTAAAGAAATCAGGCCATCCCACAGACTGGCAAGTTCCAGCGCAAAAAATAGCCATGCGATAACGAGCGCCCCCACCAGTTCAAAATAAATGGCTCCCATTAAAATAGGCAATAACCCGGCCCAAAAGACTGGCCCAGATAAGCCCCCTTGCAGCCAGAAAAGCGCACCCGCCATCAAAAAATCAATTGCCAGGCTAATTTGACGGTGGTATGAGAACCGTAAATTCAAGCCGGCGAACACCGTCATTGCCAAATTCCAGATGACAAGCCCAATCAGCGGCCAAACGGGCGCTTCGGACAGCAACGTATCCCCCATAGCCAACGAAGCCACCATCCCTAACAACGTTAGCCAGCGCAAGGAGATGGCATACCAATCTGCGATGTAAGGGGTATCGAATGTACGCATAGTTCAATAATAACCCAAAAAAACTAAACCATCCTAAGGGGACCTTACAAATTACTTACCAACTATATTTTATATCCCATTTTCTGAAGATAGGAGCCAAACTGCTCAACCAAAATAGCTTGCTGCTCAGCAGAATAAGACTCTCGGAAACGACCGATCTTGCCCTTATAAAAATGCAGACCCTGCTGCCCCTCCGCTTTACCGGGACGATACTCCTCGATCACTTCCTGGATCTCCGGCCTGCTCCCGTCTAGTTGAAGAAATTCTGCCAGACGGGCTGATTCGGCATCATAGTCCTGCAACAAGTCTTCGTAGCGAGCGACGAGCACACCCTTTTCAGCTTGCCACTTCTCCCAAATCCTGACGTATTCCTGCATAAATGCCAGCGACTTCTCGAAATCACTCAGGTGCGAAAATGCGTTCGGGCGGCCCTTTTCTAACGCCCGTTGACCGTATTCATAAGCCGAGAGCATGGCATCGCGCGGGTCGCGGTAAATGTAGGTAGTCCGTAGCAAGCCCGTCGTCGAGAGCAGACGCGACCAGATCGTCGGCCCGGCATGTGCTTTGATGACGAAGGTCACCCCCGCCAGCGCGGGAACCGCCACCATCACCAGTCGTCGCAGGGAGAGTACGCCGATGTTGCAATTGACTTCCGTCAAGATGCCCTGTAAGCGATACTGTTCACGGATCTCACGCGCATCGGCACAGCCCGTGGTTTTCATCAGGTCGTGGATCAGGTTGTAATGCCAGCCCGAACCGGCGCGCGGCATCCCAACAGAAAGGACAATCATGCACGTTCCTCCAGTGCGCTCTCAGAATGAATTCTCGACATACCGACCAGGATACCCAAGTTTACCCAAATATTGGGTGTAGCGAAAGAGTCCTGCGTGATATTATAGAGCGAAATTGCCAGCCAGGAGCACAGTCCGGCAATACCAAGAAAGCGTAACAGCCCTGGTTTACGCAAAAAGGACAACGCGTCACCCAGCAAGCCAAATAAAAATGCCAGGAACAACGAAAAGCCCAGCAAACCGCCCTCGGCCAGCACACGAACGTACATGTTTTTCGGGTTCGGATACAGGCGGTTGGACGGGGCCAACTGCCGGGCGATTTCGGGCACGGTCGTCAGCGCCCAATCGGGCAGGTTGTCGTACATATAAAAACCGCTGGCGCCCAGGCCAACGCCCAGCCAGGGATGTTCGCCATAGGTGGCCAACCCGGCCCAGTTATAGGCGGCGCGCGCACCTGCTGAATTCTCGATGACGAAGTCGGTCAGGCTTTCGGCTTGTGTATTCCACAAACGGGCAAAATAACCTTTTTGTCCCAGGAAGACGAACGCACCAGCGATAGCCAATACAACCAGTAAAATCATGCCAAAGCGCAGGTTCATTGCAACCAGCCAGCTCCACACAGTACGCTCGCCGCGTCTGAAACCAGTATAGAACCAACTCCAGCCGGAGCGTATCATCCCTCCGCCTGCCAGCAGGAAGGTCAGACCAGTCGCGCCGAGGGCCGTAACCAGTCCACCGCGCGAGTAGGTTGCCAGCAGGAGCAGGCCGCTCAGTCCAAGTAGCAGCGCTTCGAGCCATTTGAAGCGGGTAAAGTGCGTTTTCGTCAACACGGCTGCAAACAGCCAGGGCAAGTACACCGTCGCAATTTGTCCCGCCAGCCAGGCCGGTTCGTAGGCCAACCCAGAGACACGATCCGTCTTGACCAGTTCGCGCATCGAGAAAGCCAATTGCCAGTGCGTGATCGTCACTTTTTTGAGCAGCGGTGTGTAAAATGCCAGCGCCTGCACCCCGCTCCAGGCAATGTCCAGAACAAAACCAGCCAACAGCCAACGCACCGAAAATCTCAGATCATCTTCATGACGGTTCATCCAGGCTGCGGTTACAAAAAAGGACAGACCAATCATGACTGTCGCCCAGGCGCGGATAGCGCGGCCCCAATAGGATTGTCCGCGCAGTTCCAGCGGAGTGTGCAGGACCCCGAACACGGTCGCTGCCAGAAGCACCAGCAGGAACGTCCCCAGCACGATCATGCTCCCCGGCCAGGGAGAAGGGATCTTCTTCTGCAAGAGTTGAATCAACAAAATGGGGAAGAGTAACACCAGCGGATAGAACGCCAGCGGTCTGACGTAGGTGGTCTCACCCAGCCCTGGAAAGTAGCGAAAGCTGGTGACTGGCAACGTTAGCAGCGTTGCAGCCCACAGAATACGCGTCAGCTTATCGAGATTCTCCGAGGAAAAGACTGCTCTCTTCATGCCTTTGTATGTTTCGGTCTGACAAATAGAACCAGCAAAACGCCCAACACTAAAAAGCCGACCGAACCCGAGAGCAGATATGTGCCCTGGGAAATACTACGATAAACGGGTAAGTCTTCCGCTTGCGCCGCATCCAAGCGGACAAAAGAATTCAAGCCAACCTGCGCAGCCATGTCCGCCTGCGCCTGCTCGGTAAAAGCCAGCGCCCAGGTCGAAGCGATGGACTCGGCTCGCCCCGGATCGCGGTCATCGGCGTAAAAATGCCAGCCCGCCTCGGCGGGTTGGCTGAGGGATAACACCTCATCTCGCAAGGTAGAAATATCTACCCCGCTGGCATCCGCCACAACCTGCATCACCTCATCTGACCAGGCGATCTCTTCCAACTTGCGCGTTTCACGTTCGAGATAATAGAACTGCTGGCGGTCGGTCTTTTCAGGCCAGGCCTCCTCAAGATTGAAATCCACGTTGACAGTCGCCCGCGCGCGATACGGCGGCGGCGCGATATAAAACAATGCTGCACTTATCAATGCGCCCGTTAATGCGCCTAAGACCCAAAAGCGCCAGGCTTTGAGCAGGCGGATGAGGTCGTCATGAGAAGGGGGAGAGAAAAACCAATTCATGATTTCACCAGTTTTACCACGGAGATCACTGAGATCACGAAGTTTTTGTTCCTCTCTCTGTGTTCTCCAAGTGTTTTGCAGTAAGGAGCATTCTCCTTCGCCGCCAATTCCACAACGGCGCGATCAACTTACGAATGTAATACTTCGCTACAATGACCGAGAAAAATCCCCCACCGTCACGGTAATGCACGCGCAGCATCTCCGGCCAGCAACGGTCATCGGCGGCGATGGTCTTCCCGGACGCGTGAATGCGGAAATTTGCCCAGGTTTGCCCCGGAAGATATTTAATCGCCGCACGAGATGCGATCCGCACCCAGAGATCATAATCCATCGCGAAGAAGAATGACGGATCGAGCGGGCCAACCGCGTGCCACAACTCCGTCCGGAAGAACACGGTCTGCTGCGGGATGTGGACGTAGCCCTGGCGCAAATGTTCGTAGTCCGTTTGCGCCGCGTTAAATTTGCCGATCACGCGGCCCTGCTCATCGATGAAGTTGCAGTCGGCATAGACCATACCAACTTCGGGGTGTTCTTGCAGGTATTTCACCGCTGAAGAGACAGCCCGCGGTTCGTAAGTGTCGTCTGAATTCAACCAGGCCAGAATCTGTCCGTTGGCGCGTCCGAAGCCTTTGTTGATAGCGTCGGTCTGCCCATTGTCGACCTCGGATACCCACCAGGCCAGTTTGTTCGCATATTTCTCGATGATGCTTGCACTCCCGTCTGTTGAACCGCCATCCACGACAATATATTCAATGCGTGGATAATCCTGCTTCAATACAGAACAGATGGTCTCTTCCAAATAGGAAGCCTGGTTGAAGGAGGGCGTGACTATCGAAACAAGCGGTAAATCGTGGTATGACATTCTTACTGCTGCGCCAATGGATGTTGCAAATCAAAGATGATGTAATCCGAAGTCTGCTCAAGGACCGGATAGTTATCGAACAGTTTTTCCT
>CAZLOC010000066.1:0-3500 GCA_964560935.1 uncultured Anaerolineaceae bacterium
TGGCACAGCATATCCCACCTGGGCTGGCAATACTGTGCTGACAGCACATGTCCTGGATGCAACAAATGAACCCGGTCCGTTTGCTAATCTCGAAGAGTTGAAAGATGGTGATCGCGTCTTCATACATGCAAACGGTTTGAAGTATATCTATCAGGTTGAGAAGAACTCAGTCGTTTCTGCATACAATACCCCAGCTGTCTTCGAGCACCAAGAGTATGATTGGTTGACTCTTGTGACATGCGAGAATTACTCAGACCTGTTAAAAACATATACCTCCCGGCGTGTTGTCAAAGCTGTGCTGGTCAGCATCGTCTCTGAAAAGTAGCTTAGTTCATAAGCTTCGCTGCTTTTCTCCCGATCTCCACAGCGAAGTTTGTTCCTCTGTCCCAGGGGTAGACCTGGCTCATCGAAGCGAAAAACAGTCCATCCACCGGCGTCTTGACGGCCGGGATGTTCTGCGAATGATTTACCAATGGCACAGGTTGAGCGTAATTCGTTTTGAAGACCCAGACTTTTTTCACCCACTCCAACTCGAACTTTGGGTTGATGCGCTTGAAGGCCGGGGTAAAACGCTCCAGCAGTTCGATCTCGCTCAGAGAGAAATACTCGTGTCCTGGCTCCAGATAATCTCCAGCGTAAACAATGTGGTCGCCGCCAAAATGCTCCGGCGAAACGAAATTCGTGTGTTCCACCAGCGCCAGGAACGGGAAGCCCGCATCCCCGTTCGGGCCGCGAGCCCGCCGGGGCGAGACGGCCTTTGGCAGGTTGAACCAGTAGTAGCCCTGTTCTGAAAGCTGGCGTTTGAGCGACACGACCATCACGACCGCGCCCATCGACTTGAGTTCCAGCAATCCCTTCAAATAGGACCCGGGCAACTCGGGACAGAGTTTCGCCATCAGATTGGGGGAGGTGGTGACCAGCACCTTGTCGAAGTACTCTGTTCCTGTCTCGCTTCGCACCGACACCCCGTCTTGCTCTTGTTTAATAGATTCGACCTTTGCCCCCAACCTGATCTCTACTCCCTGCTCACTAAGTATCTCCGCGAAGCGGTCTGCAAAGGCCTGGAATCCGCCTTTAAACGTGCCCAGTTTCGTGGTCCGGGCTTTGAGGCGCGCCCACATCCAGGCCATGTTGACATCTTTGTAATGCGGTCCGAATTTGCCGATCACTAGCGGTTGCCACATCTGCTCGTAGGCTTCTGCCCCGGCCCATTTGCGCATCCACTCTTCCACGGTGAATCTTTCGAACGGCTTCCAGTTGTTCGTCACCCGCAGGTACAACCCGATCAGACCGAACCTGATCTTGTTCAGTCCAAACCCGAGTCCCGGAAAGAGCAGCGCTTTCAGGATCGAGTCGAAGGGATACCATTTGCCGTTGTGCAGCAGCACGGTGTAGGGGCGCGGGAAAATCACCCCGTCGCTCAGGCCCAGCTCCTCGATCAGGCCGAGTATGTGCTTGTCGCTGGCGAACCAGTGGTGGTAGAACTTCTCGACCGACCAGTCCCAGTGCGGCTCCTTGAAACCGCTTGCCAGCCCGCCGACGAAATCAGCGGATTCGAAAATGGTGATGTCGTGCCCGGCTTTGCGCAAATCGTAAGCGGCTGCCATGCCACCAAAGCCCGCGCCGATAATTGCAACTTTCATGTATTCTCCGATGAGGGTGAGGTGGTCACCCTGCTGTTAATTTTTTTCGTTTTTCCAGTATCATGGCCAGATGTTTGAGCTTGCCCCAATCCTGCCGGACGACATAGATCATTGCCAGAGTCCGTAGCCAGCGCAATTCACAGGCTGGATTGGCGGCTAAGCGTTCAAAGACTTCCACGGCTCGATCATCCGTCCGCCTGTTCCTGACATATTCTTCGGCCAGTTGTTTCAAATAAATTTCGTTTTTCTGGCGAAGTTGTTTTTCCTTTGCGATGGTTTGACGGGCTTGTTCAACTCGTGCGCTTACCTGCACCACAGCTTGCTCCAGTTCATCCACAGTAAAGGGTTTGAACAGGTAATCTCGAATTCCCAGGGACATGGCTTCACGCAGAATTGTGGACTCTTTTTCTGCAGAAATGATGATACAACCAGTGTCGGGATGTACCCGGGCAATTTGCTTGAACGCGGTCAAACCATCCATTTCTGGCATGTTGATGTCAAGCACAACAATATCCGGGTGGTGTTCTCTTGCCATATTGACAGCCTGCAGACCGTTGCTGGCTATGGCAACTACCTCAACATCCGAGATCATAGATAACATTAAGCGAGTGCTGCGGCGTGTTTCCTGAACGTCGTCGGCAATGAGCACCCTCAATTTCCTGGTTGGGGAACTCTCAGCTTGCGTCATTTATACCTGCGCCTTCTGAATCAATTGCTCCTCATCTAATATTAATTGTGGGGCGGGTTGAAAACCCGCCATAAGCCTATTTACTCTATTGTCAGGCTCCAAATCTGACCTGTGTCGTCAAGTATAACCCAGCCTGCTTAATGTTTAAATTGATTCCGTTTCAGTCCGTAGGGTATCACTCCACTTAATTCCCTCACGCGCCAGGTAATATGCGCCCAGAAGTGTGATTGGCAGCCAGAGCGCCACGTGCAGTACAACCGCATAGCCCAAGGCGGTCGCCTTAGGCACACTGTAGGCGGTCAAGACTGCCTCGGTCACCTTCTCCCAGGTGCCGACATAGCCCGGTGCAGACGGGATGGTTGTGGCTAGATTGGCGACACCGTTAAGCAGCATAAGCGCGAAGAAATTGACTTGGCTAAAATCAGCTGCGGAAAATGAGTGCATTACGAACCAGTATTTGACCGTTTCCAATAACCAGATGATGAGAGATGTAAAGAAAATCATCAGCACATTGAAAGGCGAGCGCAGCGAAATCAACCCGTCCAGGAATTTGTTCATGATACCAATAACTTTTTCATGCAGGCGATGCGGCAGCAGACGATAAATGAACCACAGCCCAAACTTGGCTGATTGTTGCGGGAACATGGCCGCCAGCAGGAAAACACCCAGCGCCGCTGCAAAAATGACCATACCCCAAAGCGCCAGTGATTGCAGGTTCCCGGCAAAGCCCGAATCGGATTCGGCCAGTTTTGCCAATTCCGGCAAATTGACGAAGACGAAAGCCAGCATAACTACCCCATCAAATATGCGTTCGACAATAATGGTCGCCAGCGAGGCCGAGACCGAGATACCTTCTTTGCGTTTCAGGACAACAGCTCGAAGTACCTCTCCGGCGCGGGCCGGATAAACATTATTTCCCATATAACCAATCGTCGTAATAGGAAACATAATTTTTGTTGGGATTTTCTTGACTGGCCCCAGTAAGTAGTGCCAGCGCCAGGCGCGGATCCAGACAGCTACAAAATAAACAACGATGCCAGGAATCAACCACCAGTAGTTGGCTGTCTCGATTGTGCTCCAGAATTCAAGCCAATCCAGTTTGCTGAAGGCCCAATATAGAAAGACGGTACTTATGACTACCCCGAGCCAGAATTGCCATTTTTTCATCG